>JBDRDE010000026.1:0-6281 GCA_043821065.1 Candidatus Omnitrophota bacterium | reverse complement strand
ACTTGCCCGCAAAATTGATAAGGGCCATGCCGGATCCATCTACGGGGATGTCTATATCGTCGGGGCTCTTGCCCATATATCCGGCCGCGGCGAGCAGGGCTATATGACGATATATTTTATCTTCGTATCTTATATTAAGCGGGGCCCGTCTGGTCTTGCCGTCTTTATCCGGGATCAGGTTTATAAAGCCTGTTCCGCGCGCGGCATCACGCAGTACTTTCAGCGGAAAGGCGTCTATGCCGCCGGCCTTGATGGCGCCGCTCTTTCCCGTTTCAAGCCGGTCGAACGCGCAGGCGTAATATACATTGCCTGCCATCCTTGTAGACTCGGCCAAAATGGCGTCATGCTCGCTCGGCTCAGCGAAGAGCACATCGAAGATGATGGACTTTGCCCCTGATTTCGAGAGTATAGATATTATATCGGCGTGCCAATTCCTTGTAAAAGGCCACCTGCCTACCTTCTCCAGTGTGTCTTCGGCTATCTCTATTATGGCTATATCTTTATTTTGGGGCTGTGCGGGGCGGAGCCTGTAACGCAGGTCGAGCGTGGCGAGTTCGAATGTGTCGAAGGTCCTAAGCCAGGATGGGGCCAGTACAACAAGGGCGGCCAATACGATAAGCGCCTTGCTTGCCCATTTTTTGTCTTTAGCCATATTATTAGAAGACCGCGTACACGCCGCTCGAGATGATACAGTCTTCGTACTTCTGCTGGTTCTCGTTCGAGCGGTTATCCATTAGATCAAAACTGACACCCAGGGATACAGAGGGTATAATGTCATAGAAGATAGACGTCCCGCACGTGACTAGGTGGTCGCGCTGGTCAAACTCCTTCCCTGCGACACTGCGCTTGTCGTAGGCCTTATACTGGTACGAGAAGTTGGCAGACCCGTAAAGCTTATTCGTCAGGATATGAGTGAGGCTCGTCCTTGTCTTAAATGCTTTATAATCATAGAATTGCAGAAAAAGCTCGTTTGAGGTGTTTCTGTAGAATCTGTTGTCGAGCTTGACAAAGGTCTTGTCGCCGACATATACGCCCACTTGATGGCTAACTGTGTTCCTTGCATCGCCCCTGTCGCGCTCCAGTAGTTCACCGTTGTTATTGGAAGTCTTCCAGTCCGGGTAATGCTTGTGAAAGAATTCGTAGCCTATCTGGTGGTAGAGCCAGCCGGTGACATCCTGTTTAAGGCTCGTCTCCAGGAGATTCATCGTATATCTCGATATCTTATCCCTGGGGAAACCTACAAAATCGGCCGCATATCCTACTTCCCACGTAAGGTCTTTAGGGAGTTTCGTCTCGATCCCCGCGCTAAGGACATTATCTACCAGATCGGGGTCCGAGAATTTAAAGTATTTTATCCACGTAAAGTCGTACCCGCTCTTGAGATACAACTTATCCTTTACTATGGGATATTTTCCGTGGATGCTTAGGTTATTCTGGTTAAAGAAGCTCCCGTCCTGATCGTACCGGTTGAGGTTTACGTTGTTGTCGTAACCACTGATAGAGGAGGCAGCGGCGTTCAGGATGAGCTTACCGTACTTCTTTCTAAGTATTGCAGGTACTATATACTTTACAGGCTCTTCTTTCTGCGTTGCCACCTTCGCCTTCGCCCATCCTTGATAGTCTTCGGTGGGAGCATATTTTCCATCTTCGTCCTCAACCGCCGAAACCTGAATAGGACAGCTCAAAATAAGGAGCACCGCAATTAGTAATAATATGCCATTTCTCACTGCCATTCGATCCTCCGTGTAGTTTGGCTAATTTTAAGTGCCTTGATTGCTGTCTGACGTATTGTGATGCCTGTGGCGCCTTCTACGTATAAATGGCTTACCCCCCTCACCGCTTATATCCTGTCTCGTCTCTTGCTTTATGCTTTTAATGTCTTTTTGCGGCTCCTCTATCCGCTCGATCCTATTCATCTTTTCATGGATACCCTCAGTCCTCTTTATAATATCCGGCTTATCCATAATTCCCGTCCTGTCATCCGGCCCCGGGCGCGTTACATCGGGTTCAATATTATCAGGCCTCATATCACGGTCTACGCCTTCCGGTGGTATCGGCGGAGCTACGGGCGCAAGAGGTCCTTTCCTGATCTTATTGGCCTTATCTACTATGGCGCTCCTCTCAGATGTGATCCTGCCGCGAACATCCTTCTTCCATTTGTCCCAATCACGCATCCTGCTTTTCGGCAGGCTCTCTATCTTGATAGACTTAATAGGACTTGCGAGCGTCCCCCTCTTACCGGCGGTTATCGTTGTTTCCTCTGACCCGTCCAGCTTTGAGAAAAATACCTTTTCCTCGAAAGCATCTACGGTCATCTTCTTGCCGTTCGTCTTTGTATCCCAGCCCGTGCCGCGGGCGCCGCATACAGCTGACGGTGTCTCCACCTGGAATGTAGAGCCCTCATCGAGATTCTCTATCAGGGTCCTTATCTCTCCGTCTAAAAGGCCTATCTTTATCGCTCCCAGATCGATGAGCTGGAGAGTGGTCGACTCGTCGACCTTCACTATGCTTCTGAACTCAGCGCCGAAACCGATCTCCGCCCACGAGCTCTTTCCGGTCTTTACTCGCTCACCGCTGGAGAGGACCATGCCCACCTCGGCATCGGACCACTCGGGAGAAGCCGCGCCTTTCACCTTGACATCGCCCGACAGAAAGAGCACTATAGCCTCGTCAGCGTTCAGGGCAAGCTCATCACCCTGCGCGAAGAGCGCGCTCCCGGCCGCGCAGAAGATGAAAGATATTCCTATAATACCTATGATCACCTTATTCATTATTGTGTCGTCCCCTTTCCGCGAGACCTCACATCTTGCTCTTCCAGTCGCCCGGTTTCGTTATTATCTTCCATGGGTTGCTCTTTAGATCAGTGCTCAACTCTTTGAGATTTTCTGTGGTCACTTCCACGTTCTGGAGTATATTATTGATCTCATCTTTGTTCTCGATGACCATGCTGTCGACATTCGCGGATAGAGACTTTATATTGGTCAGGGTTATCTCCAGCTCTTTTACCAGGATCTCGCCTTTGGCCGTAAATGTCTCCATAAAGCTGTGCATAGGATCTTCGCCTGGCATGATCACTCCGGGTTCCAGCATAGGAGAATCGCTCGATCCCGGGTAGAGCTCGATGTGGCTGCCGCCCATAAGCCCTGATGACGTTATTATGGCCTTGGCGTCGGCTTTAAGCTGGGTGGACTCATCTACCCATAACGTGAGAAGGACCTGTGGATGCTCGCCGAATTGAAGTTCTACCTCTTCTACTTTCCCGACCTCTACGCCCAGCACCCTCACAGGCGCATTCTTCGTTATCCCGCTGGCAAAATCAAATATGGCCTGAAGTTCGTATCCCTTTTTGGAAAAATCGAACTTTCCCATCTTAAAGAAGAATCCGATCAGTATCAGGATAGATACAAATATCACCATCCCTATTTTTATCTCTTTGGTCAACTCGTTTTTCATTTTCTATCTCCTCTCTCTGTCGTCATTGCGAGGAGGCCTTGTTTCTTGTCGGCCGACGAAGCAATCTTAAACGTCTTAGATTGCTTCGCTCGCCTCACGCAGACAAAGTCTCGCTCGCAATGACGGCGCAGTACCTGCTATTTTATTTTGTCAAGCTTTCTAGGTAATCGTCGCCTTTTTGCACAAAAGAGACCGGCCCATCGGGTTGGCCCTTTATAAACTGCTGTATAAGCTCATTTTTTGTGTTCTTTATCTCGTCGGGCGTGCCCACCTGGAGCACCTTCCCTAGATGGAGCATCGCTATCCTGTTCGCTATTCTGAATACGCTGTTCATGTCGTGCGTGACGACAACGCTCGTTATTGAAAGCTTCTTAGACAGATCCAGTATAAGCTTGTCTATCACAGCAGCCACGATAGGGTCGAGGCCCGCTGAGGGCTCATCGTAAAAGACTATCTGGGGGTCCATTACGATAGCGCGGGCGAGTCCCACCCTCTTTTTCATGCCTCCGGAAAGCTGGCTGGGCATAAGGTCCTGGAACCCCCTTAAGCCGACAAGCTCCAGCTTCATCTTCACCACTATATTTATGACGCTATCATCGAGCCTTGTATGCTCTCTCAAGGGAAGGCTTATATTTTCGCCCACAGTCATAGAATCGAAGAGCGCCGACGATTGGAAGCACATGCCGATCTTCTTTCTGATCTCGTCCATCTCGGACTCATTCAGTGTAGTCAGCTCTTTTCCTAAAAGATAGACCTTGCCGGAATCCGGCTTAAGCGCTCCTATCAGGTGTCTCAACAATGTAGACTTGCCGCATCCTGATCCGCCCATTATAACAAATGTCTCTCCTTTGTATATATCGAGTGTCGTGCCGTTAAGTATGCGGCGGTCCCCGAAAGACTTGTGTAGATTATCCGCCTTTATTATTATTTCTCTATCCATCATCTAGACCCCTGTAAAATAGAATATGCCTGTTAATATACAGTCGAAGACTATTATCAATATAAAGCTTGTGACGACGCTCTGCGTGGTCGACTTGCCCACGCCCTCGGCTCCGCCTCTAGTATTGAGGCCTTTATAACACCCTATTATCGAGATTATGACGGCAAATACTACGCTCTTTAATATACCCGTCATCACGTCTTTTGACTCCAGAAATTGGAACGTCACGTCTATGTACCTATAGGCGTTGAGCTGTAAGCTCGTGGTACCCACGAAGAAACCACCAAGTATGCCGGCTAGATCCGCGATAATGGTCAAACATGGCAGCATGACTACAAGCCCGAGAAAGCGCGGCACCACTAAAAACCTCACCGGGTTTAAGGCGATCGTCTCGAGCGCCTCTATCTGTTCGGAGACCTTCATGGTGCCGAGTTCGGCCGATATGGCTGAGCCCACTCTTCCCGCGACTACAAGCGCCGTAAAGACAGGGCCCATCTCCCTGCATATAGATATAGAGACAAGCGTGGCTACGAATATCGTCCCGCCGAATTGTTTTAGCTGCGGCGCCGTCTGCATGGCCACTACGACCCCCGTAAAGAAGGCTACAAAGAAGGCTATAACCAGTGACTCGACACCTGCGAATACCATCTGATCGGTGATAAATCTCTTCTTGACGAACTTCTTTTTGAACGGGCCTATGGCGATCCATTTCAGTGTATCTATCAAGAGTGCGAATATGGCGCGTATCTCTTTTCCAAGCTCGGTGACCGGCCTTCCCATAGCGTCAAAAAATTTCAGGATAGTCTTCATATCATTAAAAAGCCTGTACGGCTTCCTCTTCTTTTTCAAGTATATCGAAGAGCTTTTCCAGCTTCGTTATCTCGAATAGGCTCTTTACTTTCGCGGAGAGACTCACAAGCTTAAGGGGCGCTCCGATCTTCCTGAAGTTCTTAAGGAGCTCAACGAGGGTGGCCAGGCCCGATGAATCAATGTAGCCTACCTTCTCCATATTGATTATCACCTTTGCCCCTTTCTCCCTGATCAGCCTGTCAAAGGCCTTTTTGAACTGAGGAGCGGTGTTTATGTCGATCTCGCCATCGACTCTACAGATAGATATGCCGTCTTTTACGTCTATGTTAACATGCATAGATCCTCCTGGTTTCTATTTTCCCGTCAAACTCCATTCACACCCGGTTGACTGGAAAAATACTTTGTCAGCTTAACTTTGTTCCCTTTATCGTTGTATTCTACCTTATCCATCAGCTTGTGGACCAGATACACGCCGCGGCCGTGAGACCTTAATATATTGCCGGACTTCGTAGGGTCCGGAACAGACTTGTGGTCAAAGCCCGGGCCCTGGTCCTCTACCGAGATCTCTATCTTTTGATCGTCAATGGCAAACGTGACCTCAACTGTCAGTTTCTCGTTCTTTCCGTTGCCGTGCTCTATAGCGTTAAGAACGGTCTCCTCCACGGAAAGCCTTATGTCGAAGATATAGGCATTATCTATATTGCGCTCCTGCAAAAGGCTGATTATTCTCGGGCTCACCTTCCTTATGTTCTTCACATTGCTCGTTATCTTTATAGACTCTCTTGCGCATTGCACAGGCATCGTACCTCCTTAATGAGCACATGATTTACGAAAATCTCCGATTTTCGTAAATCATAAGTGCGAATTAATTTCGCTGAGCGCGCTGTAATTTTCGAAGAAAATTACAGCGCATTCTTGCGAAGCGAAACAACTTGCTTGCCACTCTTGCTCAATGATCACCAAAGCCTTATGAGGCGGAGTATTAATTGATTCACTTACTGTCGTGGCCCGTATACGCCGATCTTTCTGAACTTGTCGTACCGGGCATTTACGAGCTTTTCTTTTGATATATCTTCAG
>JBDRDE010000025.1:0-2988 GCA_043821065.1 Candidatus Omnitrophota bacterium | reverse complement strand
CCTGTAGATATGATCAGGGTGGCCTCTTATGTTAAGGATATAGACAAGGCCATCTATATGATAAATCATTTTGCCCAGAAAGGTTACGAAACGACCGTTAATATAATGGCCATATCGAAAGACCAGGGCACAGAGCTCGATGAAGCGCTCCACCAGCTTGAATCCGAAGCAAAGGTGGATGCAGTTTATATTGTCGACAGTTTCGGGGCCCTCTACCAGGAGAGCGTGGAGCACCTGGTAAAGAGGTTCAAGGCGATAATCAAGACAAAAGAGATCGGCTACCACGGACACAATCACCAGCAGCTGGCCTTCAGCAATACGATCGAGTCGATCATACACAACGCGAACTACTTGGATGCCTCAGTATACGGGATAGGCCGCGCTGCCGGAAACTGCCCGCTTGAGCTTTTGATAGGATTCCTGAAGAACCCAAAATTCGATATAAGGCCTATTCTTGATTTGATATCGAAGGAGTTTATACCCCTAAGAAACAAGATAGAATGGGGCTATATCATACCATACGCGATATCGGGGATGCTCAATGAGCACCCCAAGACCGCGATGGCCCTCAGGCAGACCGAAAAGAGAGAGAATTATCGCGAATTCTACGACAGCCTTGCAGACATCGAGTCTCATTAAAACCCCTCTTTTTCATTTAGGCGTTAAAAAAATATGGGCATAGATGGATTTTCCGATCTTCCGATACTCGGCATATTGCGCGGCATAAAGACAGATTCTATAGAGCCGCTTACAGAGAGCATGATATCAGCGGGCTTGAAGACTGCCGAGATCACCATGAACACTGCCGGGGCCCCTGATCTTCTGCGCAGGATGGCCAGATGCGCGGGCGATCGCCTAAATATAGGCGCCGGGACCGTGATGTCCACAAAGGATCTGCAGTCGGCCTTAGATGCCGGAGCGCAATTTATTGTACTACCGACTCTAGTTGAAGATGTAGTAAAGCTCTGCGTCAAAGAGGGTATACCGGTATTCCCGGGCGCGTTCACTCCGCAAGAGATATACAACGCCTGGTCTATGGGCGCGACGATGGTCAAGGTCTTTCCGGCCAAGTTCTTCGGGCCGGCGTATATAAAGGAGCTGAAAGGCCCATTTAATGATATTAAGCTCCTCGCCTGCGGCGGGGTCGGCCCGGGCAATGTAGCGGAATTCTTCTCCGCCGGGGCCTCCGCGGTCGCCTTTGGAGGCAGCGTTTTTAAGAGTGACTGGCTGGAGCGCGGAGAGTTCGGCAATATAGAGAAAGCGATAAAGGGTATAGTAGCCGCATATACGTCAAATCCGGGGCCGGTTAAGATAAGGAAGGTATAAGACCATGCTAAGAGATATCATTAATAAGATCAAAACTTTAGAGATCCACGAAGAGCGCAGCATCGCAGACGAGTACTGCGAAGTGGTCTTCAAAAACTGTGATGTCGCTAAATGGACCGGCATGCTGGCCGAACTTTTAGGCCAACCTGTAAAACCGGTGGGGAAGAAGCCTACACCGGAGGACCTTAAGGCGACTAAGGATTTTTCGGGGATCTACGTCAATCAGACCTTGTATAAGAAAGAGATAGGGGGCGTTACGGTGATCGCTATGCTCTGGCCATGGGGCAATGGTGAACTGACGACCTTGAAACTGGCTGTACTGCAGTAATAGAGCGGTCTAGATGAAAAACAGGGGGTAGATATGAAGATTGCCGGTAAGAGCGTGAATGTATTTAAGATAAAGAATAGAAGGGGTTACGCGGCGATCTGCGCCAGCCATCTGACCGAAGGCAGTACCCGTCAGACGGCCTGCAGCAGGATGGATAAGGCGCTGCGCAGAAAGAGAAAGCGCACTAGCTGATAAATATAAGGCTCCCTGCGTCATATAGTGGTAGACCAGCCAGATAGAGATATCCGACATCGTATCTAGACAAAAAGGCCTCGATCGCCTTAAAATCGGGGTGAAGCCTTATATCCCCGAGAAAGAGCACATCTCCCTCAGGCAGTATACCGGTCGCGCCTCCAATAAAACCACAGGCTTCGCCCGGCAGGATCACGTTGCACGGTGAGACTAGCAGCGTCCCAATGCCCGCCTCATTCGCAGCATACTCGATCCCCATATCTGATGTAATGAGCGCTTCTTCCTTTACGGGCACTACAGAACACCTGGTGTAGCCTTGCGCGCATCCGACAAGGGTCAGGCCCTCTTCCCGCGAGACTTCTTTTAACTTTGGGTCGGTTATATCCTGCCTATGGAGAAGAAGCCTGCCTACACGGGCGGCGTTAAGGGAGGCCGTGTTGGGATAATGCCCGAAGGGAGAGCTGCTTGACGCCAAAAGCCTAATACCCCTTTTCCTTAGATCTGATAGTAGGCTCATATCGACACGAGGGGAGTGCACCAGGGTATCGTTCTTTAATTGGCAGAAGAATATATCGGGATGCGAGCGGATCGAAGGATAGACGTCTTGTGTGCCGGGAAAAGGGATCCTTTCAAGGCCCGGGAAGAGAGTCTCTATGCCTGAGAGATATTTACCGGGGATCTGAGCGCTGTGTATAAGCAGCACTTATATCGCCCCAAGCTTTTTAAGGGTCATATATTTTCCGTTGTTAAATCTCAATCGAATCGTACCCTGCTTTACCGAGCGGGAGGCCTTGAAGCCGCAGCCCTTGCCAAATGCCCGCTGGGCGTAAATGGCATTCGATCGCGCGTAGCCTATTACGGAGCCGGCTTCTTTCGAGTTGCAATATACCGTTTGTATCTTTTTGGAAGACTTCTTCTCTTTTGATAGATGTTTGAATAGTGTGTAATATATATATGTTTCGACCTTCTGTCTAAAGGCTGTATGGAAAGGGCCGGCGCAATGCTCTCTCCCCGAGACGAGCCCCTCAGACGGGTGCAGGCCGCAGCGTATCACCCGGACCTTATGCCGCTCAAAGAGCGCTATGAGCCTGGCGCACCTCTTTATGGCCTCGTCTTCAGTAAGGGGGATATAGGCCCCGCTC
>JBDRDE010000024.1:0-15380 GCA_043821065.1 Candidatus Omnitrophota bacterium | reverse complement strand
TATCTTGGTGATATCCAGGGCGCGGAACAAGATGAAACCTATTATCACGTTCGATAAGCTGAAAGGGATCAACATATAAGCAATGAGCATCCCCGAAACCTCGTCTATTACGACCTCAGAAGGATCCGGCTTGTTGAATATCTCCTGGCCCCTCTTCGCGCATAGAAAACCGGCTATCGTCACGGCAAGCGTCACAGCCAGGTAAAGATAGAAGCGCTCCTTAAGCGCCAGATAGACCAATACCCCGAATAGACTCGCGTATGTACCCGGCATGAGCGGCAGATAGCCTATACCAAAAGATGTGACGATCGCCCTATTTATCTTGTCACGCATTTGAGAACATGCCTCTGTTTCTCCATAGATATGAAATGCCGCTCACCAGCGTAAGAGATACGGTGATGATCATTAGTACGAATATAAGCTGTCTGAACCAGTATTCCAGCGAATTCGACCAGAACTCAAGGGTATCTATGCCAAAGCTCCTCAATGAGATGAATACCAATATGGCAAAGATCGCAACCACCTGAGAGACAGTCTTGTGCTTACCAGCCGCCTCAGCGCAGAGGATCTTGCCTCTGGTAGCGGCGAAGAGCCTGATGCCTGTCATGATAAGCTCTCTCGAAATTATCAGGACGACCATCCACGCCGGGGCGAGCCCCATCTCGACAAAGGCGACGAAGGCGGCTATGGTGAGGAACTTATCGGCTACAGGGTCCATGAACTTTCCGAAGTCCGTGATCTCATTGCGCTCGCGCGCGATCTTCCCATCCAGGTAGTCTGTGGCTGACGCCAAAAGGAAGACGATAAGGGCCGATAATTTCATAACAGACCCTTCAGAAAATAGGAGAAACATAAAGACAAAAGTGAGGAATATCCTGGATATGGTAAGCTTATTCGGCAAGTTCATTGGACATCTCCTACAAGATCATATTCGAGCGTATCGACTATCTTTGCGCGCACGAAACTACCGATCGCCAGCCCTTTCCCGTTTAAAAATACCTCACCATCTACTGAAGGGGCGTCGAATTCGGTCCTTCCCATAAATGTGCCTTTATCATCAGCCTCATCCACGAGGACGTCTATGGTCTTGTTCAGAAATGCCTTGTTATGCTCGCGTGATATATCCTGCTGGAGCTTCATAACCTCGTCGAGCCTCCCGGTCTTTACATCTTCAGGCACCTGATCTTTGAATGCGAATGAGGGGGCCCCCTCTTCATTGGAATATATAAAAGCGCCGAGCCTCTCGAACCTGACCTCTTTCAAGAAATCCATAAGCTCGCGAAAATCAGACTCTGTCTCCCCGGGGAATCCGACCATGACCGTACTCCTGATCGCGAGGCCCGGTATGCCCTCCCTTAAGTTATAGATCAAAGAGCGTATCGAGCGAGAATCTGTCTTTCTGTTCATCCTGAGCAGCATGGCGTCGCTTATGTGCTGTATTGGCAGATCTACGTATCTACAGATAGACTTCTCGTTCTTGATCGTATCTATGAGATCCTCTGTCCAGTGCGCCGGGTGTGTATAAAGAAGCCTTATCCATCTTGCCTTCTTAAGCGCAGTTATCTCTCTCAAGAGCTTGGCAACGCTCTTGGCCTTATAAATGTCCTCTCCGTACAGCGTCGTATCCTGGCCTATTATGTTGATCTCGGATATATCTCTCTCGCGCGAAAGCGAGAGTATCTCACTTTTAACGGACTCTATCGGCCTAGACCTCAAAGGCCCCCTCAGGCTGGGTATCAGACAGTAACTACACTTGTTGCCGCAACCCTCCTGTATCTTGACATATACGGAATGCCCGGGCGTTATAAGCTCTCTGGCACACTTCTCATCGTAGATGAACTTCGGCTCTTTCGATACCAGAAAAGGCTTATCTCTATCTCTTATGCGGTCGATGGCCGAACCTATCTCCATCAAGTCACCGGTGCCTATGAATCCGTCGATCTCGCCCAACTCATCTTTTAGCGATCCCTTATATCTCTGGGCGAGACATCCGGCGACTATGATGCGGCTTATCTTTCTTCTCTTCTTAAGATCTATAAGGCCGAATATCGTATCGAGCGATTCATCTGTCGCGTCTTTTATAAAAGCGCACGTATTGACTATCGCTATATCCGCATCTTCTACAGAGTCTACTATCTTATAACCCCTGTTTTTCAAAAGGCCTATCATCACCTCTGAATCCACGAGGTTCCTCGGGCACCCGAGGCTTATTATCCCGATCTTATCCATAGTAAATAAAATATGCGGTACGCGGTTCGCGGTGTACGGTGTGCGTGCAACACGCTAACCGCTAACCGCTAACCGAAAACCGCACCCATAGTTACAAATATTATTAGATTCTCCGGCCTATTTTTTCCGGACCTTCATGCCTTCGCGGGTTATGAGAACGCTCCTTATGCTGCCGCTGCCCGGGGACCCGATGTAAGCATCATTTAACGTGAGCTTAAGGGCATCCCCCCTGCCAACCCATAGCTCAAGTTCATCTTTGGCTTCCCATATCTCGCTGGCACCCTTATCCAGGGTATTCTCAAATATTGTCTTGCCGTCGGATCTGACCCTGAGCCACACCTTATCTATCGTCTCAGCCTTAAGGACTAAGGGGCCCATCTTGGCCATGGCGGGCCTTGCGGCAGACACCGGGGCAGGCGGCGCCTTGGGCTTCTCTGTCTTCTGCCTGGCCGGCATGGGTGTTATATTCTCAACCTGAGCCGGCTTCATTGGGGAAGATACTTTGGCCGCCTTTGTGAGCTTGGATCCGGCAAAGATTATAAGGCTTATCGCGAGAACTACCCCCGCAGCCACAGCGATACGGCCGTATTTTTCAAGCGGGTTTTCGGTGAACTGTGGTATGCTATTTGTCCTGGCGGCCGCGGGCGCAAAACTCTCTTGCCTATCCCCACCATGCCAGGCCCCGCTTAGGAACTCCGATGTTATCTTGTCACCATCAAAGCCTAGAAAATCGGCATACTTCTTCAGGAATCCCTTTATGTAGACGTCGCCTATATTGGGATCTATCGCGTCTTCTTCGAGGGCGCGCAAAACGTCCGGGTAGATCTTAAGGTCTGTGTAGACCTGATCGTAGTTCAGGCCCATCTTCTGCCTCGCGTCTTTTAAGCGTCTACCTACGGAGTCTTCCATACTCATACCTCTTCAGCCGCCCCTTCTTTGGCCTCTTCTATCATCTCTTCTTTTAGGCCTTCCTGCTCGTACTCTTCCACCAATATATCACGAGGCTTAGAGCCCGCATATGGGCCTACGATGCCCTCGTCTTCCATCATGTCAACGAGCCGCGCCGCCCGCGTATATCCTACACCCAAGCGCCGTTGCAGCATGGAGACAGAAGCCTGCTTGGTCTGCAGGACGAGCTTGACCGCCTCTTCATATACTTCGTCTTTATCAAAAGTCTTGAATTTGGACTTCTTCTGGTCCTGCAGCATATCTTCGTTGTAATCCGGCCCTCTCTGATCTTTTATGAATTTGACCAGCCTCTCTATCTCCCCATCGGATACAAGCCCTCCCTGGGCCCTTACCGGTTTTGCCGCGCCGGGCTCTATGAAGAGCATATCCCCTTTACCCAGAAGCTTATCGGCCCCGTTCATATCGAGGACAGTGCGCGAATCTACTTTAGAGGCTACCTTAAAGGATATCCTAGCCGGGAAGTTCGCCTTTATGATCCCGGTAATAACATCTACCGATGGGCGCTGCGTAGCCAGTATTATATGTATGCCGACAGCCCTTGAGAGCTGGGCGAGCCTTGTTATGGCACTCTCTATCTCCTGTTGCGAGACGGCCATAAGATCGGCGAGTTCATCGATTATAACGAGTATATACGCGAGCTTGCCATTATCGCCCTTATCCTTGAGCTTCTTGTTATATATAGTTATGTTCCTCGCCCCTATTGCGGCGAAGAGTTTGTATCTATTCTCCATCTCATTGACGATCCAGTTTAGGGCCGCTGAGACCTTCTTATGATCGGTCACTACCGGGCAGATAAGATGCGGGATATTATTATAGGTCGAGAGCTCGACCATCTTCGGGTCCACCATTACGAACTTCACTTCATCCGGGGTAGCATTAAATAGTATGCTGGCTATAATGCTGTTCACGCATACGGTCTTGCCGCTTCCTGTGGCCCCCGCTATCAAAAGGTGCGGCATGTCGGACAGATCGGCTATTACGGGGTGGCCGGATATGTCCTTGCCCAGCGCCATAGTCAGCTTAGAATCGGCGTTCTTGAATTCATCTGACTCGAGGACCTCTTTTAAATATACCATCACCGACTTTGAGTTCGGTACCTCTACGCCTACCGTCCCCTTTCCGGGTATCGGCGCGACGATCCTCACTGATGTCGCCTTCATAGCGAGAGAAATATTATCGCTCAAGTTCGAGATCTTGCTTATCTTTATGCCGGGGGCCGGCTCGAGCTCATACCTTGTTATGACAGGCCCCTGCTCGATCTTTACCACCCTGACCTCAAGCCCGAAGTCAGCGAGCGTATCTTCGAGCACCTTTGAAGAGATCTCGAGATCCTCTCTTAGTTCCCTCTCCTTAACCGGCGGGGGTGAATCGAGGATATCCAAAGTAGGCAGTATGTATCCTTTTGTCTCTATCCCATTCGCGGCAGACTTCATACTCTCTTTAGACTCTTTGTCCGCGGCCTTAAGAAACGCCTGCTTCTCTTTGCGTGCCGGGATCCTCTCAGGCTTGTTATTAAGCGTTATAGGCGCGGGGGCGGGCCTCTTTATCTCGATCTTCGTCTTCTTGGCCGCGTCCCTAGCCATCAATATCTTGGCCTCGGTCTTGACCCTAGGCTTTTCGACATTCTCTTTGCGCGCGGGGTCTTTTATCCTGATCGGCTTAAACGAAGACCTTATCTTGAGGAATAAGCGTCCCAGGCCCTTAAAGAGACTGAATAATAATGGGAATATCAAAAATTCGGTAGCAAGGAGGAGCGAGAGCACAGAGAGCGCAATGATGATCACATAAGCGCCGACCGCGCCAAAGTATCTTATCAGGAGTGTGGAAAAGCCAAGCCCCGCCACTCCTCCGCTGGAGAACCGGATCGTGGAATCGTGTCCATTTACCATGCTCAAAAAAGAGCTGACAGCCATGACCAGCACAGCGGCGCCCAGCAGCTTGATGTAAAACTTCTTTATCTCCCTGCCCGTAAATCTTCCCACCGCCCACAAAAATGTGACCAGCGGAAAGACGAAGCTCGCCTTTCCTACGGCGAACATAAGCGCGCCTGCAAGGTAAGCGCCTGCTATGCCCGCGAAGTTATGGACAGGGCGATTGGGATTGGACGCGTAAAAGGTGAGGTCGGCTGTATCGAATGTAAGAAGGCTTACGAGGGCTATAACTGTGACTGCCAACAGCAGTATAGCCCACATCTCATTAATTCTCTCTTCTTTCATAAGCACTTGAGTTACGAAAATCAACGATTTTCGTAACTCATCTCCTTAGAACTTCTTCTTTTGAAGGTGCGAATGAAATCCTCCGAAGCCTCTCTTTTATATTTCAAAAGCCCGGCGAAGGAGGATCTACTATACGAAAACTATCTGTTGAACACAAAAAGCGTACTAATGCCCAGCGCTATGCAATAAGAACCCAGGATATTAAGTCTCGTCTTCATCAAAATAGAGTAAAGCATCCTCAACGCCAGTATGCCGAAAACTGCGCTAAAGAGCATCCCCAGTAAGATATTCGGGCTGAATACATATTGAACCGAGAGGGCCTCTTTTACGCTGTACATCACCGCCATTATGGAGGCCGGCAGGAATAATAAGAATGAGAACTTAAAGGCTTCCTTCCTGTCCAGTCCCAAGAATATGCCAGCGGTCATGGTGATCCCGCTTCGCGATATGCCCGGCAAGAGCGCGAATGACTGCGCTATCCCTATAGCGATGGCCTTAAAGAGCCCCATATCGGCTGAACGTAAAGGTTCAAAATAACGCAATCTCGCGTGGGCAGCCATTATGATCCCCCCATTTACAATGAAGAACCACCCCACCGTATTAGGGTTTTCGAATACCCGTTTTATAAGATCGGCAAAGAAAAGCCCCATTAACAGAACAGGTAAAGACGCGCATATAATAAGGAACCCTAATCTCTTCTCTGAAACGAAAAGGGCCGCTATCTCTTTACGAAAGAATATTATAATGGCCGCCAACGTGCCAATATGCAGGGCCACGTTGGAGATAAGATCAGGCCCTTCTATGCCTAAGAACCGCGGTATTACCACGAGGTGGCCGGAGCTGCTTACCGGTATAAATTCGGTGATGCCCTGGATGATACCCCAGACGGCGGCTTTAAAAAAACTCATGGCATAATAGTCCGGAGTCCGGAGTCAGGAGTCAGGAGTATTAAATAAAAAGAGGTGTTCTTAAAAAAAGAAGGTGCTTTTAAGTATGTTGTTTTCACTCTGATCTCCCGACTCCCGCCTCCTGACTACCGACTCCTGTGTGCCCAAAACCGCCTGAAGACCGGACCGTCTCATCCAGATCCTCTGTCAGCTCGAACTCTGCCCTCGTGAACCTGTTTATGACCATCTGCGCTATCCTGTCGCCACGCTTCATCGTAAAGTCATCCCCGCCCAGGTTTATCAATATGATCTTGACGAGCCCCCTGTAGTCAGAATCGATCGTACCTGGGGTGTTTACCAGAGTGATACCGTGCTTCAACGCGAGACCGCTCCTGGGGCGGATCTGAGCTTCGTAGCCGTAAGGGATCGACAGGTATATGCCCGTGGAGACACACTTGATCTCTCCTGGGGATATTGTCAAGTCCTCGCTGACATCGGCATAGAGGTCCATCCCACTCGAACCTTCCGTCGCGTATTTTGGAAGGGGCAAGTCAGCGCAATCCTCTTTTTTCTTAACGCCTACCCTTATCATTGCTGAATTTTCCATGGCGCTTATCCGGCCCTCCGCGGCGCTTTGTAGGGGGCCTATCCTTAACAGACTCATCGACATACCCCTCAGGGTGATCGCCTACTTGCTTCTTGCTCAAGTTTATCCTGCCCTGCGAGTCCTTCTCAATTACCATTACAAGAAACTCGTCTCCGATCTTGACCGCATCCTCTACCTTGCTCACAAACTCATTGGAGAGTTCCGATACATGACAGAGCCCATCCTTGCCGGGTAGTATCTCGCAGAAGGCGCCAAATTCCATAAGCCTCTTCACCGTACTCTTATAGACCTTGCCCACCACGGCCTCTTCTGTGATCTTATTTACGGCCTCAACAGCTTTTTCTGAAGCGACTGAATCAACAGACCCTATGCGCACAGTTCCGTCATCATCAATGTCTATGGTCGCGCCTGTCTCAGCGGTTATCTTCTTTATATTCTTTCCGCCGGGCCCTATGAGCTCACCGATCTTGCTCGGGTTGATATGCAAGGTGACTATCTTTGGAGCATACGATGATATGGCCTCTTTAGGCTGTGATATAACGCCAACCATCTTGCTGAGTATGGCCAGCCTGGCAACCTTCGACTGCTCCATTGCCGCTTTTATGAGATCTACGGATATCCCTTTTATTTTGAGATCCATCTGTATGGCGGTTATCCCTTTCTCTGTGCCCGCTACCTTAAAGTCCATATCGCCATAATGGTCCTCTACTCCGCCGATATCTGTAAGCAGGATCTCTTTTCCTTTTTCTTTTACGAGACCCAGCGCGATACCCGCCACAGGCGCCTTGATCGGCACGCCGGCATCCATAAGTGATAGCGTGGCCGCGCATACAGTGGCCATGCTGGATGAACCGTTGGACTCCATTATGTCAGAGACTATCCTGATTGTATAAGGAAACTCCTCACTGGAGGGCACTATCTTCTTAAGAGCCTTCTCGGCCAGCGCGCCATGTCCGATCTCGCGCCTACCCGGCCCTCTAACAGGCTTTACCTCTCCAACGCTAAAAGGCGGAAAGTTATAGTGAAGCATAAAGCTCTTGTAGGTCTTCTCCACCAGCGCGTCTATCAGCTGTTCATCCTGGCTTGTGCCCAGCGTAGTTACTGCTAGACTCTGAGTCTGGCCGCGCGTAAATAGGCCGGATCCATGCGTTCTAGGCAGTATGCCTATCTCGGAAGTTATCTCTCTGATATCGGTAAAACCTCTTCCGTCGTACCTTTTATTCCGGTCCACTATGTCACTTCTGACCTTCTTCTTCTCTGCTTCCGATAAGGCATTCTTTACATCCTTATCGCTATAAGGTCCGCCCTCAGTAACAAGCTTGGACATGATCTCCTTTTTAAGAGCGATAGATGCCTCTATGCGGTCTTCTTTCTGGCTGAGCGAACTTATCTTATCGAGCTCGTCAGCAGAGAGTTCTTCGACCTTGGAGATGAGCTCAGGATCGAGCCCGCTCAAGACCGGCTCGGACTTCTTGTCGCCGCACTCCTTGACTATCCCTTCGATAAACGATATTATCTTTTTCGCGTGAGTGTGGCCAAAATCAACGGCTTCGCATATCTGGTCTTCATTCAGCTGGTCCGAGCCCCCCTCTAGCATGACAACACCTTCGCGGGTACAGACAACAACAAGGTCTATGTCCGATGTCTCCATCTCGGAGAAGGTCGGATTAATAGTAAGCTTTCCATCTACCCTTCCCACCCTGACAGCTCCTACTGGACCATCAAACGGGATGTTCGAAACTGACAAGGCGCATGAGGCGCCTATGAGAGCAAGGATATCTGAGTCATTCTGGCTGTCTGATGAGAGCACTATAGACATCACCTGGACCTCGTTTTTGAAACCATCAGGGAATAGCGGCCGTATGGGCCTGTCTATAAGGCGTGAAGTCAGTATCTCCTTCTCTGAAGGCCTTCCCTCCCTTTTAAAGAAACCGCCCGGTATCTTTCCAGCGGCATATGTCTTCTCCTGGTATTCACAATAGAGCGGGAAATAGTCTATACCCTCTCTAGGTTCTTTTGAAGATACGCATGTTACCAATACCACTGTGTCACCAAGCTGCACCGTGCACGAACCGGTAGCCTGCTTGGCCATCCTGCCCATTTCGATTATCAGCTCTTTATCACCTAAACTTGTCTTAAAATTTTTTATCATCTTCCCCTTCTCTTCCCTTTCATTTTCGACAATCTCATATTGTCGAATACGTCATTGCGAGGAGCTTCTGTTTTTCATATCGGCGACGAAGCAATCTCTCATGAGATCCCTCACCAACTTCGTTCGCTCGGTTAAATTTACTCTGTATCGCATGGTACAGGCAATCTATCCTTCTTCGCCCATAAAAGAACTTCAAAGATGTTTTGGGCTTCGAAGGATAAAAATCGCGCATATACGCGATTTTTATTTCCTGATCTCTAATTTCTTGATCAATTCCTGGTACTTCTTTTCATCCTCTCTCTTTAAATAGTCGAGGAGCGTTCTTCTCTGATTGACCAGCTTAAGCAGGCCCTGGCGCGAGTGGTGATCCTTCTTGTGCGTCTTAAAATGGCCCGTTAATGAGTTTATCCGCTCTGTAATGAGGGCGATCTGGACACTGCTAGAACCCGTATCTTTCTCGTGCTGCTTGTAATCCTCTATCAGTTTCGTCTTCTTCTCTTTCTGTATCATCTTATGTTATTGTCCTTTCTCTCAATTAGTGTATTATTTTAGTGTATTATAACATATTACTTATATTTATGCAAACATTATGGTGGATTTTTTTAGGCTAACAGGGTTGGGCTTATTAGGGGGTATCTCCTATATCGAAGCCGCTATCCACAAGCTTCTTCATCAACTTAGAGACCTTCAGCTTATGTCTAGCCACCTCGTCCTCGGGGTCTCTCTTGACCTTGAACTCGAGCTCCTGTATATCGCTATCGATCTTCGTCTTGACCTGTTCGGCCTCTTCAGGAGGTAGGTTCCTCCAGGCCTCGACCACATTCCCTCCCACGTCCTCCCTTGGGTTCTCCACAAAGGTCCTTTCGAACCTCGACATATCCTCACGTCTCTTCGGCGCGGGCACAACCCTATACCTGGTGGGCGCTTCTTGCCTCTTCACTGCGGTGGGTAATTTCGGCAGCTCGGCCGCCTTATTCTTAAATTTTTTATACTCGGAGAACGCGAACATCAGAAAAAGCACCGCTAGGCCGATATTTACGAATTGGACGGTCCTCTTATTCATATATGTCTCCGATCAAGATGGGCTCATCAGTCTTTTGTACTCCAGCTATAAGGTTTGTTCGTTATATCGAAATTCAAGGGTATCTGGCAGACATTCTGCACAAAGAGGTCCCCGAAATCTCCGGCAGCCATAGGCGGGAGGCCTACGGGAGGGTCCTGCACTATATCATCACTATTCCCTATCTCTCTCGCGAATAGAAGACTCGCGTCTTCCGTGTCTATATCCATGTAGTCTTTAGCGATAACCGTGCCTTCCGTATCGCCACCGTAACTCGCGTAGAAGTCGTCGTGGGCGTAGACGTTCATATTCGAGTCTATTAGGTCTATAAATTGCAGGTTTATCCCACCTGTTGCTACATCCTGATAGCTGACCAGGGTAAGCCTGTCGTCATCGCCGTTACAAGGTTCTACTATAGTGATATCGCCCGTAGAGACAAGTGTTATATCCCTGGCCCCGCCTCCCCAGCTAGCCGGGTTGAGGACTATATCCACATTCCCATCAATAAATACTATATCGGTATCGGCCGGGACCGATTCGAAGATCCCACCCGGGCCGAACGTCTGGTCACCCGAATAGTAATATGGGTGCGAGGCCGCGTCCGGGTCCATACCTAGGTCGCCGCCCCCGTTGTAATTAAGCTCTTTCGTATAATAGTAGATAAACCCGTCTCTCTCATTGACCACATTGTCGTTATTTACATCGTCTGCCAGAAAGATCGCTTCGGCGACCGGATCCGGCAGCCCGGTAACAGGGTCCAACGGTATCTCGGCATACTCTATCTGGCCATCGCTATTAGGGTCTACAAGCTCGTCCGAGTCCCTGTTGGCGTCAAAGGCCTGCATAAACTCAGGCGTGGGCACGCCTACACCCTCTACCTCCTGGCCTGTAATGCTGATGGCGTCTGTGGGTTCGTTCTTTATGACCGCTCCGGAAGAGGCGACCGGCCCTTCCAGGTCTATGCCGGCCGTGATCTCTATAGTGAACCACAATATCTTTATTGTCTTTGTGTGCCCTTGCAGATTTATGTCGTTACCTAAAGTGAGCAGAGAGGCGTTTCCCCACGCTACATTCTGCACTTCATATTCTACCGTTACGTCCTTAGATGTACTTCCTGACGTACCAGTGGACAGCACCTCTATAAGCATCCTCGTGGAGTCGCCGTGGTGTGGGTGCCCGACCGGGTAATCATAAAGCCCCTGAGTGCCGGCGTCGAAGTCCCATTGCGCTTGATTTTCTGTTATTGTCTGGAAAGTGGCGGTATCCGGGTTGGCGCTTATAAATTCGAACATCCTCTCCGCCCCGCCTTCCGCGGCATAGAAGGCCTTTGTCGTCTCCAGCTGCCTCCTGGTCCTAAGGGCCTCGGTCCCGACCATAAAGAAGATACTTGCGGCGCTTATGACTAAGACAGCGATAAAAGAGAGAGCCGCGATCAGCACGTACCCTTTTTTGTTCTTCATCAGATCATCCTCCCTCTCGCGCTTACCGTCAATACCATCGACGATCTCACGTCGTCTTGCGTAAAATTGTTCGCGTCTGTATTCTCTCTCAGGGATGAGACTTCGAATGTTATGGTCACTCTTCTTCCGAATGGGGCTGCGGCGTCCACCGACTGGACGGCATTAAAGGCTGTAACAGCCATACCACCGGCAGCCTGGACGTACGCAGGGGTAAGCTCCAAATTGGCTGCGCCTTCGGTGTACATTATCTGTTTCGTAACATTGTCGTAAGTGAGTATCCGTCCGTTATAATTGACAATAGACCCGCCGCCCGTTACGGCGAATCCATTCGCCTGAAGCAATCCGTCGCCGCCGACGCCGTAAAGGATCGCTTCGCTGGTCGTCCTGGCTAAACTCTGGACTTCAAATGCATGCATAGAATTATGGTAAAAGTCGTTGCTCACTACGTATATAGCCCAGCATCCCGTTATCGTTAAAACCGAGATGACGGCGCTTATCATGACCTCCATTAATGTGAAGCCGTTCTTCTTTTTCAGTCTCATCTCTACCACCAATGGTTCGCTATATAAGTCTCCAGGGTCTCCTGCATATTTACAGGATTCCCGCCTCTTGTCTCTATCCACTGCATAGTAACCGTGACCCGTCTGCAATTATTGACCAAGACAACATTTGAGAAAAAGCTAGTAGAGACTATATCATCGGCCACGTCCACAGTACCCTTATCGTCGATCGTCCAGTTTGGGTAGTTCTGTGAAGCTATCGCGCCGAAACCGGCGGCACCTTTTATATCTTCCATAGTCTCGCGCAGTCTATTGATCACTATTATCCTGGAAGACATGCCGGCGGACATCGTCCTGCCTATGGTAAAGGCCCCCAGCAGTACAGTCAAAGCGATGCCCAGCAGGGCTACCGCTATTATACACTCAGCTAGCGTAACTCCTTTATTAGAATGTAGTTGTAGCATATTTAACCTTTTGTCTATATTAACAATACTTCAATATAAGTATACACCAAGTTGTGCTACAAAACAAGGGGCGCTTGAAAAATTTGAATGCTCCATCTTATTTTATTATATGTTGTTATGATATGAAGTTCTAGATAATTAAGAGCAGCCCAAGATCCTTCTCGCCTGTTTTTCATCCAGATATATCCTTCTCTTGAGGCCCTCTTTATCCGCGAACCTCTTCTCTGGCCTGAGCCTCTTTACAAAGATGATCTCGATATCCTTACCATATATATCTCTGTTAAAATTAAACAGGTGCGCCTCTATGGTGGGTTCCGGAGGGTATAAAGGCGAGTCTGCCGGCCCAAAGGTGGGCCTTACGCCGATATTGAGTATACCATTATAGCACCTGTAGGCCCTGACAAGCTTCGCCCGAATTACATATACGCCGCTCGGGGGTACGGCTTCGTGATGCGGATCGATATTCGCGGTAGGGTAGCCTAGTATCCTGCCCCTCTTTGAGCCCTCTCTTACCGTGCCCAGTATGGAGACCGGCCTGCCGAGCAGCCTCGCCGCTTCGTGGAGCTTGCCTCTTATTATAAGACTTCTAATATGTGTTGAGCTTATGGCCCTCTCTCTCTTTCTTAAAAGCCTCTTTCTCCTGACTTTGAAACCATATTTGACTGAGAGGCCGTTTAAGAGCTTCATGCCGCCTTTTCTGTCGCGTCCAAAGACAAAATTCCGGCCGGCAAAGATCTCTACCATGCCAAGCCTCTTTAAGAGAAAGTCCTTCACGAAGGTCTCTGGCTCTGTCTTTGAGAAGCGCTCGCTGAACTTTAAGAGCACGGCTACGTCCACGCCTTGCTTCTCGAGGAGCCTCAGGCGGTGGTCTAATGATGTAAGCAGGAGCACCGCCCTTTTGGGGTGGAGTATCGCTGAGGGGTGAGGGTGGAATGTCAGGATGACGCTCTTTTTGCCCAGCTTCTTCGCTCTTTTGACAAGAGAGCCTACAATCTTGGCATGGCCCGTGTGTACGCCATCGAATATGCCGAGAGTGACGACGCTGCCTTGCGGGATCCTTTTTACGCTCCCTATCGAACGATATATCTTCATCTTAAACGGATCAAACGCCTTTCCAGTTCCATTTCGCTGTAATTTTTCAAGGCTTCAAACCCTACGGCGTCCTCGATGGAGAACCTGCCCGACTTCGTCCTTCTTAGCGCAACGAGATGGGCGCCGCATCCGATCTTCTCGCCGATATCCTCCGCGAGCTTTCTGACATATGTCCCCTTAGAACACGCCACTTTAAACCAGACATCGGGCAGCTCTATCTTCTTGATATCGAGCGCAAATACGGTCACCTTTCTCGGCTCAAGCTCTATCTCGATGCCTTTGCGGGCCAACTTATAGAGCTTCCTGCCGCCGCGCTTTAAAGCCGAGAACATCGGCGGCACCTGATCGATCGTCGCGCGAAAGTGAGAGGCCGCCTCTTCTATGATCTTAGGCGTGACGCCTGATATATCATTAGTAGCTGTTATCTCTCCTTCAGCATCACAGGTAGTGGTCTTTGCCCCGAGACGCATTGTCCCTTCATACTCTTTATCATCCGAGATAAAACTGTTGGATAGCTTTGTCGCATCTCCCAAAAGCAGTACCAGGACTCCGGTGGCCATGGGGTCAAGCGTACCGGCGTGGCCGACCTTCTTTATGCCAAACCTCCGCCTCAAAAAGAGGACTATGTCGTGGCTCGTGAACCCCTTTGGCTTGTCAACCACCACTATCCCATTATACATACTCTTTTATCTTGGCTAAGACGGTCTTCATCACCGGCTTAAGAGCCCCATCTATCACACAGCCAGAGGCGTTCTTGTGGCCTCCGCCCCCAAACAGAGAGGCTATCTTATCAACGTTGGCCTCGCCCTTGGCCCTGAAGCTTATGTTTATAATCTCGGGCTTTAAAGGATCCTCAAAGAATATGACCGCCACCTTCACGGATGTTATGGACCTGGCATAATTTATAAAGCCTTCTGTCACGCTCAGATCGAGCTTGCTCTTATTGAGCATCCTCGTTGTGACATACATATACGCCGTCTTGCCGCTATGCACCACTTTTATCGTCGAGAGCGCATCCCTCAAAAGCTCTATTTCGGGCAAGGTCTTATTCTCGTACAAGGATTGGTGGATTATCCTCGGATTGATCCCCTTGCTCACAAGATCTGACGCTATGGCGTGCGTATTAGCAGATGTATTTTCATAAGCGAAAGAGCCCGTATCGGTCAATATAGCTATATATAGATAGCATGCGCACTCCCGGTCGATCTCGGCGCCCATATCTCTGTACAGCCTGTAGACCATCTCCCCACAGGAGCTCACCTGCCCCTCCACCCAGTTTATATCACCGAACTCCTCATTGGAGATATGGTGGTCTATGTTTATCACTATCTTCGCTTTGTCCAAAAACTTCTTGGCTTCGCCTATACGCCTTATCACAGGGCAATCCAGCACGACGGCCACTTCATAATCAAACTCTTCATCGAGGTTCGTCGAGATGCGTGTCGCGATCCCCATAAAATCATACTGTGAAGGAAGCTGATCGCCGTTGACTATTGCGGTCTTCTTTCCCATGCCCTTCAATAACTTCTCAAAGGCGAGTTGGCAGCCTATGGAATCCCCCTCCAGGCCTATATGCGATATTATCAGGAACTTGTCATACCTCTTTATAGCGTCGATCGCCTTCTCAAGACTCATCTTGGTTCTTCTCCTTTAGCCACAAAAACACAAAATATTAAACACCAAAACACAAAAAACATTTTTGTGCTTCTGTGCTACTCTTTGCGCTTTTGTGTCTCCTTTAGCC
>JBDRDE010000023.1:0-3818 GCA_043821065.1 Candidatus Omnitrophota bacterium | reverse complement strand
AAAAGTGCCTTATCTGATAGCCAGTTTTTTCGGGGGCACCGGGCTCTTGATCATTGTCGGTGTTATGCTTGATACCATGAGGCAGATAGAATCGCAGCTTCTGATGAGGCATTACGAGGGCTTCATGAAGCGCGGGAGAATAAGAGGCAGGCGATAAATGAGACTGGTTTTGCTGGGTCCACCCGGAGCAGGAAAAGGAACGCAGGCAGAAGTTCTTTCTAAGACGTATATAATACCGCATATCTCGACTGGCGACATATTGAGAGAGTCGGTTCGGGATGGATCGGATGTCGGGCTAAAGGCCAAATCCTATATGGATAAAGGCGAGCTGGTACCCGACGAGGTTGTAACAGAGATAGTCGTGCAGCGGCTGGCAAGGCCTGACGCTAAAAATGGATTCATACTAGACGGCTACCCGAGGACAAAGACTCAGTCTTTAAGCCTGGCGAAGGAGCTTGACGCCAACGGCATCTCAATAGACAGGGTCCTGTACTTCAAGACGACCGTGCCGACTGTCATAAAGAGGCTCTCCGGCAGGCGTATATGCCCTAAGGACGGCGCTATCTATCATGTCAATAACAACCCTCCATCTAAGGAGGGCATTTGTGATAAATGTCAGACGCCCCTGTATCAACGGGAGGACGATAAAGAAGAGACTGTGAAGAACAGGTTGGAAGTCTATGAGCGGACATCCAAGGACCTACTGGACTATTATAAAAAACAAAGTATATTGACCGAAGTATCAGGCGACCTTGATGTCCTGGACCTCTTCGGCTCTTTGAAAGAATATTTTAAAAAGGAAGGTCTTGCTTGATCGCGCTTAAATCTAGTGAAGAGATCGCTCTCATGAGAAAGGCGGGACAGGTTATTGCCAAGGCACTGGATGAGGTCGAGAGATATATCGAGCCCGGGATCAGCACTAAAGATATAGACTACAGGGTGAAGAGGATAATAACTCAAGAGGGTTGTATCCCGGCATTTAAAGGGTATAAAGGCTTTCCGGGGAATATTTGCTCCTCAGTGAACAGCGTGGTTGTGCACGGGATACCGAAAAAGAGCGAGATATTGAAAGACGGGGATATATTGAGCGTAGACGTGGGAGTACTTTGTGACGGATATTACGCGGACGGGGCGCGGACATATAAAGTAGGAAAAGTGAGCGCCAAAGCCGCCAGCCTCATAGACGTAACGAGAGAATCGCTCTCTCTAGGGATCAACGAGGCACGCGCGGGAAGCAGGCTGACAAACATATCCCACGCTATACAGAAATACGTCGAGTCGCACAAATATAGCGTGGTGCGGGCCCTCGTAGGACACGGTATAGGCTCCAAAATACATGAGGACCCTGAGATACCAAATTTCGGCGATCCTGACAAGGGGCCAGTGCTCAAATCAGGGATGACCCTGGCAATAGAGCCCATGGTGAACGAAGGGACTTGCGAAGTCGAGATAATGGATGACGGTTGGACAGTCGTCACAAGAGATAGGAAGCTGTCGGCACATTTCGAACACACGATACTTGTCACTGACGATGGTCCTGAAATACTGACGAAATGATTTTTTGCACTTCGCAGAGACTGTAACGATTCCTGCGAAGCCTGTACCAGTGTTATAAAAGCTGAAAGGCGAAGCAGAATGGTAAAAGAAGAAGCGATAAAGGTAGAAGGTACGGTCTTAGACGTTCTGCCAAACGCAATGTTCAAAGTCGAGCTTGAGAACGGCCATAAAGTACTGGCGCATGTCTCAGGCAAGATGAGAATGCATTTTATAAGGATACTGCGTGGCGATAAGGTCCTTATGGAGCTATCACCTTATGACCTGACAAAAGGAAGGATCATAAGACGGGAGAAGTAGTTCTCATTCGCCGAGCTTTCTTCTTCGCTCAAGATGCTTTCGCTCTTGAGCTTCGAAGGAACAAGTTTGAAAGATGTAAGAATGGCTTCGTAGAATTCGGCTTTTGAAAGATATAAGAGTGGCTCCGTAGAATTCGGTTTTTGAAAGATGTAAGTGTGGCTTCGCAGGAATCGAGCTTTTGGACAGGAGATAAAATGAAGGTAAGGTCGAGCATTAAGAAAATATGCAGTAAGTGTAAGACAGTAAAGAGAAGAGGCAGGCTTTATGTTATCTGCCAGGACCCAAAGCATAAACAGAGGCAAGGGTAATACCTAACCCTCTTCGGAGGGTTTTCGCCGACACAAACTGTGGACGCAGGTCGGCGGAGCTTCAAGGAGTAGAACATGCCCAGAATAATCGGAATTGACGTGCCGAAAGAGAAGAGGATAGAGATAGCCCTCACTTATATTTACGGCATTGGCACTACCTCTTCGTTGAAGATATTAAAAACCGCGGGCATACGTCCAAGTACGCGCGCTAAAGATCTCTCCGGCGAAGAGATATCGAGAATAGCTTCGATAATACAGAAAGACTACAAGGTTGAAGGAGATCTAAGGAGAGACGTAGGCGCAAACATAAAGCGATTGACCGAGATCGGGGCATACCGCGGCACAAGACACAGAAGGGGCCTGCCGGTAAGGGGCCAGAGGAGCAAGACTAACGCCCGTACGAGAAAAGGCCCCAGAAAGACGGTCGGTATCGTAAGAAGCAAGGAGGCAAAAGGTGGCGCAACCACAGAAGGCTAAAACAAAGAAGAAGGTAATGCGGTCCGTTACTTCAGGGATAGCGCATATCATGGCAACCTTCAACAACACAATAGTCACGATTACAGATAAGAATGGTGATACTATTACATGGGCATCAACCGGAACATCGGGTTTCAGCGGATCGAAGAAATCGACCCCGTTCGCCGCTGGCATAGCGGCAGAGAAGGCCGCGAAGAAATCGCTGGAAGTGGGGCTTAAAGAAGTAGAGGTCTTCGTCAAGGGGCCGGGTGCGGGGAGGGAGTCTGCGATTCGTTCATTGCAGGCAGCCGGCTTAAAGATAAAAGCCATAAAAGATGTCACGCCGATACCCCACAACGGCTGCCGTCCACCAAAGAGAAGACGGGTATAACAATAAGAAAGTTAGCGCGTATACACTAACTCAATACAGAGAAGCAACTTAACAGAGGAGTAAATAGAAGTGGCAAGATACACTGGACCATCATGCAAGCTATGTAGAAGAGAAAAGTTGAAACTCTTTCTTAAAGGAAGCAAGTGCGCAACCGACAAGTGCCCTGTCTCCAGGCGCGGATACCCCCCGGGGCAGCATGGTCAGGGCAGGTCGAAGCAGTCCGGGTACGCAATACAATTGAGAGAGAAGCAGAAAGTAAAGAGGATCTATGGGTTGCTGGAAAAACAGTTCAGGCTATACTTTAAGCTGGCTGAGAAGTCCAAAGGAGTGACAGGCCAGGTGCTGCTGCAGCTTCTTGAGAGGCGGCTAGACAACGTGGTCTTCAGGCTAAACTTCACGCAGACTAGAAAAGAGGCGAGACAGATCGTGCTCCACAACCACGTCTATGTAAACGACAAGAAGGTGAATATTCCTTCATTCCTGATAAAGAAAGATGACGCGGTCAGGCTAAAGCTAAAAGATAAACAGAAGAAGATAGTCAAAGACACTTTAGAAATATTGAAGGATAGGGCTGTCCCCGGATGGCTTTCGCAAGAGGCGGATAATATGGCTGGAAAGGTGCTGGAGCTTCCGAAGCGGGAGGATGTAGGGTTCCCGATACAAGAGCGCCTTATCGTCGAGCTCTATTCTAAATAGCAGATAAAAAAACACGGGAGGAAAGGAAATGGGAGTAGGCTGGAGAAATCTTGAAATGCCAAAGAGGCTTGAGTGCGACGATTCTACCTATAATGAAAGATACGGAAAATTCC
>JBDRDE010000022.1:0-4485 GCA_043821065.1 Candidatus Omnitrophota bacterium | reverse complement strand
CTCGTTTTAGATTCCGGCACTCGCCAAGTGTGAACAAGGCTCGGCCGGAATGACATGTGCTGTCTCAATCCTTCTTCTTTTTGCGGCTCTCGAAAAGGGCCCTTTCGATAATGCCCCTGAAGTCATTTAAGGCCTTCCTGTTTAAGAGAAAGTGGGCGCGTAGGCGCGACTCTATTATCTGCAGCTCGAATAAGTCTTTCTCTTTGATATGTTTCAGGTTTATATTCATAAAAACTCCCGTATTGCTATGTTCGGTTAGCGAACCGCGACAATTACTGTCTATCAATATCTTCTAGCGCCGTGAGGTCTCCAGCTAGGAGAGATGACTTTATCCGGACTTTTTAGGTCTATTATAGAGGCGAACTGGATAGTGTCGGTTCCAAATATATTATTTATAGTGTCCCTGGCCTTATCGAGTTTTCCGGGCTTCTCATCTTCCTTAAATAGCGAAAGCACAGGGAAAGACTCTCTGAGATTCTGTACGCTTACACCCACCAGCCGCACCGGCTCGGCTAGTTTTAAGCTGTTTATTATATGCTTTACGACGCCGAATATCACCTTTGTGCTGCTTGTAGGCATCTCGATGGACTTCTGTTTCTGGAATGTCTTAAAGCTCTTATATCTTATGGTCACGGATACGGTGTTGCCTGTCATGCCTTGGCGCCTAAGGCGGGTGCCAACCATATCAGATAGCCTTAAAAGATGCTTCAAAAGCTCTTTCTTGTCGCTGATATCACGCGTCAGGGTCATGCTGTGCCCCATCGACTTCTCTTTCGCCCCTTTTCTGAAAGGCATAACAGGGGAGTCATCTATGCCCCTTCCCATAAGAAAGAGCTTCTCCCCCACCACGCCAAACCTATCAGTTAGTATAGATTGTTTTGTTCTGCCCAGCTCACCACAACTCTTTATGTTCATAAGTCTTAGAGCGTTTTTTGTGCTGCGGCCTATCCCGCAGAGCTCCTCAACCGGCAGATCCTTTAATGTCTTACTGACCTCAGCGGCCTTTATATATTTTATCCCGTCTGGTTTGCACATATCGCTGGCTAGCTTCGCGATCAGCTTGTTGGGCCCTATCCCGACCGAAGCGGTAAGCCCGGTCTCATCTTTTATGCGCCTCTTTATCTTATCCGCCATCTCGAGCGGCGGCCCGAATATCTTGGACAGGCCGGCTGCGTCAACGAAGAATTCATCTATGGAGAATATCTCCACAAGCGGGCTGAAGCCGTCCAGCATCTCTACTATCTGGCCGCATATCTTTGTATACTTTTCGTGATTGGCCCTTACGAGCAGTATGTGCGGGCATGCCGCCTTGGCCTCCGGCACATTCATGCCGGTCTTGACGCCGTATTTCCTCGCTTCATAAGAGGCGGTCACGAGCACGGTCCTGGTGTTTGCTCCTATGACCCCTATCGCTTTACCTTTTAGTGAAGGGTCGTCCCTCTCCTCCACCGCGGCGAAGAAGGCGTCCATGTCTATATGTATTATTGTTCTATCAGTAGTCATATATTCAGCCGGTAGTCAGGAGTCCGGAGTCAAGAGATCTGGAGAAATAGACATAGCTTAAAAAATATTTATTACAATTTCGTTTTGATGTTGAGCTACGGACTCCTGACCCCCGACTCTGGACCATTCTATACCGCCTTTACGCCCCGTTCGCCGGTCCTTATTCTGTATATGCCTTCAAGAGGGATTATGGCTATCTTGCCGTCTCCAGTATCTCCAGTCCGGGCGGCTTTTAGGACTATCTCTACTATAGAGTTCGCCTGAAAGTCGTCCACGTAGACCTCTATTTTTACTTTGGTTACAGACCCTCTTCCTATCGCCCGGGACTTCCCGAAGCCTTCGACGGTTGTTATGGTCATGCCGCCTACCCCGGTCTTTCTCAAGGCGTTACGCACGTCATCGAGTTTTTCCGGGCGGATTATGCATTCCAATTTCTTCATTTCTGTCTCCTTTTATTTTTTGAATACCACTTGCAATAAGGCCTTATGCAACATATCCCGTGCAGGGGGTTCCTCGCCCGGCAGACGGCCCTTCCGTGAGATACCAGAAGATGGTTAAAAAGCCCCCAATGTTTTTTTGGAACTATGTTCATAAGATCTGATTCTATTTTGGTAGGTGTCTCATTTGCCGTCAGCCCTAATCTTTTCGACAGCCTTTTTACGTGCGTATCTACGGCTATGCCCTCATCTTTCCCGAAGGCGTTCGAGAGCACTATATTTGCGGTCTTTCTCCCTACCCCGGGAAGGGTGACCAGCTTGTCGATGGAGTCGGGTACCTTGCCGCTGAATTCCCGACCTATCACCTGTCCCATCTTTTTTATATTCTTTGCCTTGCTCCTGTAGAGCCCGATCGATCTTACCTCCCTCATGAGCATCCTTAGGTCTGCTCTCGCGTATGCGTTTGCGCTTTTATACTTTTTAAACAAAAACGGTGTGACCCTGTTCACCGTCTTGTCGGTACACTGCGCGGAGAGGATCGTTGCTACCAGGAGGTTCAATGGATCGTGGAAGCGAAGCGATGTCTTCGCTTCCGGATAACCCTTGAGCAACAACCGTATAATACTATCTATTTGGGGTCTCATTGAAGCTCCACGGGTTTGCATCTGTGAAGTCTCTCCTTTAGTTTCGGCGAAAACCCTCCGAAGCCTAACTTCTATGAATCTCTCAAACACGGCGAAGGAGGGTCAGTATCTGTTGTATGCCCCTATCTCAGCCAAAGACTTTCTATTCTTATCCTTCTTTATCTCTTCATAATAGCCCAGGGATATAAGAAGGTCCACCTTCTTCTGCCCGGGTATCTTAAGGAGTTTCTTTACAGATTTTTCATTGAACCACCCCAACATGCACGAACCCAGTCCAAGCTCGGCTGCTTGGAGAACGAGATGTTCCGAGGCTATGCCTATATCTATTAGGTAGTAGCTGGTGTCCCTTACTTTACCACCTACACTGGCGAAGAATGCGCTCTTCTCTGAGACCACGGCTATTATCACAGGCGCGGACTTCGCGAAGGTGTTCATGCTGTATATGCCGGAGAAGGCCTTATCGCACAGATCGTCTTTGAGCACCTTGTCATTTACTACTACGAATTTCCAGGGCTGGCTGTTGCAGGCCGAAGGGGCGAGCCTTGCGGCTTCGAGGCAGAGCTCTATTTTATCGGCCTCTATGGGGATATCCTTGTAACTCCTTACGCTTATCCTCTTGTGCGCTAAACCTCCAAAGAATGAGTCTTTCATGGCTTATGAGCCCTCCCTAAACCACTCTACGCAGAGCGATATGAAATTATCGAAATTGCCATCGCGGAATACATCTTCCGCGCGTAGACAGTCTTCGTATCTTACAAGCCTCTTTGGCTCTTTCCAACAGAGTCGCACCCGCTCGTGTAATGGTTGGCGGATATATCTATATTGTCATCAGTCTTAAAGATTAACTTATCCATAGATTTTAGATTCCGGTATGTTCGCCTGCGTTAAGCCGAGACTCACAACCGGAATGACATAAAATGGTATGCTAGTCTGATTCCGACTTGAGGAGGCGGAATATCTTGTGTATATTCTTAGTGAGCCTGCTGATCGCCGCCAGCTCTTTGGCGACTTTGCGGCCATCCTTGGCCGGTGTGCCTACTACGGTCTTACCCGGTTCGACATCATCCTTTACGCCGGCCTGCGCGCCTATTATAGCGCCCTTGCCTATCCTGACGTGGTCTTTTATCCCGGCCTGTGCCGCGATAGTAACGTTGTCCTCGATGACGACACTACCCGCGATACCGGCTGCCCCTGCTATAACGACGTTCTTGCCTATCTGGACGTTATGGGCTACCTGTATGAGGTTGTCGAGCTTTGACCCTTGGCCTATGACGGTCTCGCCCACAGTAGCCCTGTCAATAGAGACGTTTGATCCGATCTCTACATCGTCCCCTATTACCACCTTGCCTATCTGTGGGATCTTGTGCCTGCGGCCGTCTTTCTCAAAAAAACCGAAGCCGTCCGAGCCGATGACCGTGCCGCTGTGGATGATACAGTTTGACCCTATGTAACAGTGGTGATATATGGTGACGTTAGGGTTGATGAAGGTGCTGTTTCCTACGGAAGATCTCCTGCCGATAAAGACCCCCGCTTCTATCGTGGAATTATCCCCTACGCTGGCCTCATCCTCGATCACCGCATGCGGCCCAATATATACGCCCTTGCCTATCTTGGCACTCATAGATACGGTGGCCTGTTTGTCAGTCCCGGGCCTCTTTTTGGCGGGTTTATCCAGAAAATTCAACATGCCGATGAATGCCTCTTTGGGCCTGGCCGTCTTTATAAGCGTCTTTGTCGATGGCGCGTCAAAATCATTAGGTACGACCACGCATGAGGCCTTGGTCTCTTCCAACGTCTCCAGGTGTTTTTTGGAGAAGGCGAAGGCCAGATCGCCCTCTCTTGCCGCTTCCAGGCTGCTTACATTGGCGATCTTTACCGCGCTATCCCCCACCACTTCGCCT
>JBDRDE010000021.1:0-5825 GCA_043821065.1 Candidatus Omnitrophota bacterium | reverse complement strand
ACTGGATCGAATGAAGTTTACAGTCCCTACGCCGATCCAGCATAAGGCCATACCCATTGCCATAGATGATAAAGACATTATAGGGGTCGCGCAGACCGGCACCGGCAAGACGCTCGCCTTCGCCGTTCCCATTATGCAGCGCCTTTCCCAGGGAAAGGGGCGCGCGCTGATCCTTGTGCCTACCAGAGAGCTCGCCATTCAGGTCAATGAGACGTTTGATAGGATCGCCCCGTCGTTTGGCATAAAGACAGCTGTCATTATAGGCGGCGCACCTATTCATATGCAGCTAAAAGCGTTAAGGAAAAACCCGCGTGTCCTGGTCGCTACCCCCGGGCGCCTTGTCGATCACATGGAGCGCCGCACAGTCCTCTTGGCTGACGTAAATGTCCTGGTCTTAGATGAGGCGGACCGCATGCTCGACATGGGATTTCTGCCGCAGATAGAAAGGATCCTCAAGGCTGTTCCGCGAAACAGGCAGACCATGCTCTTTTCCGCAACTATACCGGGAGAGATCGTGAGAATGGCAGGCGCGCACATGAAGCTTCCCGTACATGTTGAAGTCGCTCCCTCTGGGACTACCGCGGAGCGCATCATACAGGAAGTCTTTATTGTCAAGAATACATCAAAGCGTCAGCTCTTAGTAAGGCTGCTCAAGCAGTATCACGGCCCGGTGCTTATCTTCTCACGGACAAAAATAGGCGCTAAAAAGATCGCGAGAGGCTTACAGCAGCTAAACCACAGGGCTGCCGAGATCCACTCGAATCGTTCACTTGCCCAGAGAAAAGAGGCCCTGAACGGTTTTAAATCTGGAAAGTATAAGATACTCGTTGCCACTGATATCGCTGCCAGGGGCATCGATGTTACCGGCATAGAGCTTGTTATAAATTATGATCTCCCGGACGACACCGAGAATTATGTGCATCGTATAGGCCGCACAGGCCGCGCGGGGCACGAAGGCCGCGCTATAACTTTTGCGACACCCGAGCAGGGCACGGATGTAAAGAACATCGAAAGGCTTATCAAGACTGTTTTGCAGATAGTGGAACACCCTGAATTCCCGAAAGAGAGATTTATTGAGGGGGCAAGTTATAATCGCGGCTCAAGACAGCACCAGGGAAGACAGGGAAGCCACGCGAGACCCCACGGGCAGCATAGTAGGCCCCGCAAGAGCTACCGCCGGCATAGATAGCATAAATACCAACCACATAGGGTACACTTTCTGCGAGAGATCCACCAGGGACGCGATCTTGCGCTTCGATAAGCAGTAAGAAAAGTCAACGCAGTGTGTCAATAGCAGCTTTACTTGAAGAAGCATAATATAGAAAAAATAATGAAGACCGACACTGCCGCAATACAAGAAATGTCCTTAGAAGATATATGCGGCCTCGCCATGAGCGTGGGCAGGAAGATAGACCTCTCCGATTGCCCATACGGCGATACCACAGGGGACTGCCCCTTTATCAACCGCCCGACCAGCTACTACTACTTTCTCGCGGGATTCGTCAATATCCTGAAACTCACTCACGTCCTCGAGATAGGCACTAATTACGGCGGTTCTATTATGTCTATAAGCAAAGGGCTCCGTGAAGGCGATATCTCCCGCAGCCGACTGGTAACGATCGATATTATGCGCAAGAATGATGAAGGATTCAAAAGATATCCCCATATTAAAAGGATATATGGCGACTCCCTTCAAAGGGACGTCGTTGCAGAGACGGCCGCGTCTTTTGATAGGGCTATAGACGTCTTATATATCGATTCGGTCCACGAATACAAGCATACCAAAGACAATATAAGCATTTATGGCAAAAGGCTTAAGCCGAAGTATGTTATCTTAGATGATATAAGGCAGAGCCCCGGGATGGAGCGGCTCTGGGTTGGACTGAAAGAGGAGCTCGGGGATAAGGCCTTCGACGCCTCTGGAATCGTTATAAGAAACGGCGCGGGATTCGGCGTTATTAAGCGCAGGGACCAAAAAGACTTGTAAAAAAACGGGCCAGGCGCTGTTGAATTGTATAATAAAATATAATAGAGGTGAATAATATGAATTATATAGAGATAGAGAATCTAACTGTGAGATACGGCAAAAAACCCGCGAGAGAGGCCCTCAACTCTCTCAACCTCACCGTCAAAAAAGGAGAGATTTTCGGCTTTCTCGGGCCCAACGGCGCGGGAAAGACCACTACAATAAAGACCATGCTCGGCCACATTCCCATATATCAGGGGAAGGTCCGCATCTTAAACGGCGGCCCAAACGACTTAGCCGTTAAGAGTAGAATAGGTTTTATGCCTGAGATCGCGAATTACTACTGGTATCTTACTCCAAGAGAGCTATTGAAGATGTACGCGAGAATATTTCGGATAGATAAGAAGAAAATAGGAGACAAGGTTGACGAGCTGCTGAATCTTGTGGATCTAAAGGAGTCCGCGGACAAGATGATGAAAACATTTTCAAAAGGCATGATGCAGAAAATAAGCTTTGCCCAGGCCCTTATTAATGATCCGGAGATCTTGATATTAGATGAACCAACAAGCGGCCTCGACCCGATCGCGAGGACCAAGATGCGGGACGTGATCAAAGAGTTCCGGGATAGAGGTAAGACCATATTCTTTTCTTCTCATGAACTATCAGAGGTGGAGATGATATCAGACGAGATAGCGATAATAAGCAACGGTACGCTCTTGAAGTCGGGAAGGACGGAAGAGCTTTTGGCGCAGAAGGGAAGGTCGGCGACTCTCGAGAGTTTCTTTATCGATATGATCTGCGGGAAGGGGCCCTCGGGAGGTGCGCAATGAACGCGATCTGGATCATCGCTCAAAACACCATTAAGGCGCTGGTAAGAAAGAAGGATTTTTATGTCTTTTTAATAATGCTGCTGGTATTGCTTATACTCCTTCTGACGCAAAGTTTTTTTGGCATAGACGATATTTCTAGATTCATAAAAGACATCGGCTATACATGCGTATGGATCTTTGCGCTGATCATCTCCGTTACGTTTTCTGCCAAGCAGATACCGGAAGAACTGGCCGCGAAGACTATCTTAACGCTTTTGGCTAAACCTGTAAGCAGGGCGCAGTTCTTGCTGGGAAGGTTCCTTGGGTCGATCCTGGCGTCAGCGACCGCGTACACGATGTTCTATATCGTTTACATCTATGTTATTTTTTTAAAGGGAGAAGGCGTCGCGCCGGTCCTGCTGGCGCAGTCTTATCTGCTCGGAATATTCTTTTTAAGCGTAGTCTGCGCCATATCTATCCTGCTATCTACTCTTTTAACATTTCCCGCGGCGCTCTCGATCTCTTTTATCGCCTATTTCACGTCTACATATTTCGCGGATAGCTTAAGAGCCTCCATGTTGTCCTTAAAAGGCGTAGCGGCCCTCGTGGCCACGCCCATATATTATCTGATGCCGCACTATGAATTTTTTGACATGCGCGTAAGGATAACTCATTCGTGGGAGCCATTGCCGCTCTGGGTATTTGCCGCCATTATGGCCTATGCGGCCAGCTATTCAAGCGTGATCCTTTATATAAGCTACAGGAAGACAAAAAATGAATTTCTGTGATCTAAAAAATAAAAGAAGAGAGATACCGGTATTTATATTCATCTATCTTATGTTCGTGTCGGTGGCCACGCTCTCACCGGCCATAGATAGCTATCGCGAGAGATCTTTTTTGGGAAGAGGCCTGCCTGAAAGAGACATAATAAATAATGTTTTAGGTGAGGCCAGAAAGATCTTCGCGGTATCCTGTTATGTTAACGCCGATCTCTATCTCCATGGAGGCGTGTACGATATAGACAAGAGCGAATGCGGCCAATCTTACACATTGACAGGCGCTCAGCAGGGAGACGAACACCATGAGGAGCGCGCGGATCACGATCATGGCCGCAAAGAACACCGGAGCACAGCGCATAACGCGTTCCCTATATGGAACATCCTGCCCTATATAGGAGAGGCGATAGACATAGGCGAGCATATACACCTGCAGGGGGAGGAAGAGAAAGAGATACTCCCCTGGTTTGTATTCGCCACCAGGCTGGACCCCAATAATGCTGAGAACTATCAGCTGGGCGGGTGGTTTGCCTGGCGCAGGCTTGGCCGGATCGAAGAAGGCGAAGAATTCCTAAGAAAAGGCCTTGCCCACAACCCCGATTCATGGAAGATATATAAAGAGCTCGGGTTTCTCTATTTTATGGGTAGAGGAGACTTTCAGGAAGCGTTAGTATATCTGCATAAGGCAGTTGAGCTTATTTCGGAGGACAACTCTGACAAATATGAGATGCGCCAGGTCTATGCCTTTACGGCGCATTGTTACGAGATGATAGGCAATAATGAAAAGGCTCTGGAATACTACAAAGAGATACTCGCCCTCTTCCCACGCGATGAATCTGTGCAGAACAAAGTACGTTCTTTATCAGCGAGTATAGGCATCACGGGTCCCGCACCCTCAATAAACTGGGCCGGGGATCAAAAAGACTTGTAAAAAAACGGGCTGAAATGTATAATCTATAGATAGAGGTGATCAGTGAAAAACCGGAAGATCCTTCTCGTAGACGATGAAGTCGATTTTGCGAAATTGATGGCCTTTCAGCTAAGGTTCAAGGGGTATGACGTTGTCATTGCCCACACCGCTAAGGAAGCCCTCGAAAACGCAGAAGAGAAGCCCGATCTGATCCTACTCGATATACAGCTGCCCAAGATGAACGGCTACCAGATATGCGCCAGGCTTCGCGGTTCCCCAAAGACAAAGAATATCCCTATTATCATGTTGTCGTGCAGGGATCAAACGCTGGACAAGGTAGAGGGCCTCAAGCTGGGAGCCGACGATTATGTGACAAAATCGGCTGAGTCAGAAGAGCTCTTCGCGCGCATAGAAGCTATCCTCAGAAGGCGCGATTTCTTCGCGTACGCCGAAAAAGAGAAATCCTCTCTAGCCATCGAAGTGAAAGATATCATACAAAATAAGTCTATAGATACATTGTTTCAGCCGATACTCTCCCTGCCCGGCAGAAAACCGCTCGGGTATGAGATATTCAGCAGGGGGCCGAAAGAGAGCGTTCTGGAGGATCCACAGAACCTTTTTTACGTGGCCGAAAAAAACGACATGCTCTTCGAACTCGAGACCATAGTGCGCAAACAGGCCCTGTCCAAGCTCTCGGAAAAAGGCAAGGAAGGGTTGATGTTCTTCAACACAAACCCGGCCTTAGTCTATTCGGGACACTTCCAGGAGATACTCGATCTATATGAACATCCGGAAAACATCGTCCTTGAGATCACCGAGCGCACCAACATACCCGATTTCGCGGCATTCGGCAAGATGCTCACCACATACAAAAAGGCAGGCTTCAAGGTATCGTTGGACGATATTGGCAGCGGACATGCCAGCCTGGAGGCCGTGGTAGAGCTTCGCCCGGATTTTGTAAAGATAGACAAGTGCCTTATACAGGATATCGAGTCAAGCGGGATAAAACAGAGTCTTGTAAAGGCGATCAGCACAATATGCAAAAATAATTCCATATCCGTCATCGCCGAAGGCATAGAGAGGCAGAGCCAGGAGTTTATCCTGGCTCAATACGGCATATACGGCGGCCAGGGATTCTTTCTTGGCATACCTGAGCAGGCATGATAGCGTGTTGGTGCCGTAGGCACCACACAATTTAAAGCTGTTTTACACGAAGTGTATACGCGTACCATATACAGGGTAGTAGATTTTTACATGAGGTAGCGCGATGAAGATACGTGCTCTGATATTAATTGCTATCCTATCCGTTCTTCTCATAACATCCACCATATTATTTGTGTATTCCTATCAAGAGCAGAAGAGAG
>JBDRDE010000020.1:0-4312 GCA_043821065.1 Candidatus Omnitrophota bacterium | reverse complement strand
CCAGCGTCGACTTTCCGGCGCAAGGAAGGCCTGTAAGCCACAAGGTCGTATTGAGCGTCTTTAAATACTCTCCTACGCCCGGAGGCAGGCTGTCGTCCTTGCCTTTTCTTATATTTGTCGCTGATATCTTTTTGATAGTCTTGGGCACATCATACCTGATAACGTCATAACCGACTTTTCTGCCTATATTAACACTCTCTATATCCGGCATAACTATGGTCTTTACCTTATCGCCATAGGCCCTCCATATCATCTCTATGCGCTGTTCCACATTATACGGGTTTTTATCGGATATCTCTGTATCCCTTATAGCGATACATACATCCTTGCCCTCTTTTATGGCTTTGTCGATTATAAATTTATGGCCGTTGTGAAAAGGCTGCCACCTCCCTATATAAAGCGCGTATCTCTTGTGTCCGCGAAATCTTTTATTCTCTCTCTTACCCATTCCTAGGCCTCCCTTTTTTCTGCAGAGACTGCAGCAGCTTATCGCCTTCGTCTATTTTTATGTTGTCTTTCGGGCACTGCCCCGTCCAGCAGTATAGGCATAGCCTCTCTTTGGGCAGACCGACGGCCGAGACCATATCGTCTACAGCCTGGTATCTCAGCGTCGTGACCTCCAGATCCTTCGCTATCCAATCCACCATCTTCTTGTACTTCTCGCTTTTAGGGTCTAAATATTCCTCTACGTTCTCCAGGTCCTGGCCCTCAAGGCTGCGTATAGCGCGCCTGGCTGCCAGCTCGTGAATAGAGCGCGTAGAGAGATTGAACCTACAGGGAAACATAAGCGGCGGGCACGCGGGCCTGACATGGATCTCTTTAGCACCTGCGCTCCAAAGTTTGTTGACCGTGAAGTTCTTAAGCTGCGTCCCCCTGACGATCGAGTCCTCGCAGACGACGATCTTATTGCCGCGTATAATATCCTCTATAGGTATTAACTTCATCCTCGCTACCAGGTCTCGAGTCTCCTGTGAAGGCGGTGTATAGCTCCTCCCGTAACCCGGCGTATACTTTACTAGCGGCCTCCTGTAAGGCTTCTTGGACTCCATGGCGTAGCCTATGGCGTGAGCTACCCCTGAATCCGGGACGCCTGAGACGAGATCCACATCTATATCCTTGTCGCGCCTGGCCAGGCAGCGCCCGCACTCCTCTCTCACCTTTTCTGTATTTATCCCTTCGTAGGAGGATGCGGGAAAGCCCGTGTATATCCAGAAGAAGGTGCATATCTGGTTCATCTCCCCGCCAGGCCTCTTCTGGACCATGCCGTCATCATTGATCAAGATGACCTCGCCCGGCTCCAGGTACTTCACTACCTTAAAATCGCTGTTCGTAAAGGCGCATGTCTCTGAAGTGATCGCGATAGTCTCTTCATGCTCTCCTATTATAAGCGGCGTATATCCCCTCCTGTCGCGCGCGGCATATATGCCCTCTTTGGTTAAAATGAGCATGGAACATGAGCCTTTTATGGCGTCGAAGACCCTCTCGATCCCATCTACGAAATCCTCACCCAGGCTTATGAGCTTGGCTACCAGCTCTGTGGCGTTTACCCCACCCTTTGATACCTCGCTGAAAGAGACGCCTTTCTTGCGCAGGATATAAGCCAGTTCTTCCGCGTTCTCTATAAAACCGTTCGTCACTATGCAGAAAGGGCCGAGCTTGGAATTGAGATATATGGGCTGCTCTTCGAAGGCGCTTATAACGCCTATGCCTTTATTGCCCTTCATGACCTTTGAGTCTTCGTAAAATTTGGATTTGAACTGGCTCTGGGATATATTGTGTATCTGGCGCTGAAAGTCATCTCCCAAGATGGCCATGCCGCCGAACTCGGTCCCCAGATGCGAATGGTAGTCCGTCCCGTATAAAAGCACTCTCGAACAATCTTCTTTTGAAACGACTCCGAATATCCCGCTCATATAGACTCTCCTTAATGAGACCATGTCGAATTAACTCCGACAAGTACTAGTGCTTACGAGTCGGAGCACTACAATAGCCTTTATTATATAACGGGATCGTACGAAATGAAAGCGGTTTTTTGCGGGATATCTTAGAATCCGATCACGTTGCCATGGTTGGGACAGGAAGAGTATGTAATGCCTCCGCCGGTCTTGAGGGTATAAGGCGCTCCGTCATCCGGGCATATGGTGGGTACCGAGTTTAATATGTATGGGGCCAGGTCGCCAAGCATGGTGGGCCATGCGCCCGTGTCGACATGATAAGTCTGTATAGCCGCTTCGAACTGTCTCATGTTCTGTATGCAGGCTCTTTGGGCCGCGGACGTGTGGGCGCTTATAAAGTTGGGCACCGCTATCATCGCGAGGAGGCCCAATATGCTTACTACTATCATCAGCTCGACAAGTGAATGCCCGCTTGCGCGAAATATCCTCAAATTTGTCCGACCCTCTTTTTTTTATCAAGTATACCCTGCTATTCCCAAATGTCAAGAAATGGCTTGGAATGGCGCTTGCATTGGGGTATAATTTCCGTATCATGAAAGATCAAAAAGAAAAGTACCTTTTAATCTGGCCGCCGTTTCTTACGGCGTATAATCTGCCTCTGGGCATACCATTCCTTTCGGCCTATTTAAAGAAGAACGGTATCTCCGGGGTCGATGTGCTCGACCTTAATATATCCTACCTAAAGAAGTTTAGGCTTTTATACTTTATCCATTCGCTCAATAAAAATTATCACGGCCTTGCCGGAACTATCATAAAACGGCCGTCTAATGACAAAAAAAACAAGCCTAGGCCGTTGTGGCGCAAAGCGTTATCTATGATTTCGAAATTCATCAACAGGAATATGAGCGCCTTATTGGACCTGCTCAAAGATAAAGAGAAAAACTCCGTCCCATGGTCGTTGGACTCGATGATAAATTCTGATATCGAAAAGAATTTTCCCGGACAGACAGATAAGCTATACCATATATTGAAACCGATTATTGAAAAAAAGAAACTCGGCCTTGTGGGGATATCGGTCATATACCCGGAACAGCTCCACTTCTCACTCTTGACCGCCAAGATCATTAAAGAGAGATTCGGAAAAGATATACCCGTTGCCCTGGGAGGAGCGCAGATCACAAAGCACATTAGCCATCTTATAAAAAGCCCGAAGGTGGCAAAGCTGGTAGACTTCTTGGTAGCGGGAGATGGTGAAGAACCACTCCTCCACCTGATAAAGAAGCTTCCCGAAAATAATTTTTTAGGTGTCCCTAATCTTTATTATAGAGCTCGCGGAGAAGAGACATTGTTTAGAAGCTCAAAGAATACATTTCATCTGCATCCTGATAATTTTCCTATTCCGGACTTTACGGGATTTGACATAAAGACCTACATAGGGCAGCTGCCGCTTCTGGCTTCTAAGGGCTGCTTCTGGTCAAAGTGCAGCTTCTGCACTTACGCGTGCATACATGAAAATAAGTTTATCATATCGAGCGCACAGAAGACGTTCGACACTATAAAGCAGATGAAAATATCCTATGGCGCATCAAGCTTTAAATTTGTAGATGACGCTCTCCCGCCTAGATTTATGAAGAACCTGGCAGAGCTCTTGGTAAAAGAAGGTCTCAATATAAAATGGGCCTGCAGCATAGTCTTGAGCACCGATTTCGCTGACGCAAACTTCTGCGATATGCTGAAAAGGTCCGGGCTGCAGCAGGTCTCTATAGGCCTTGAGTCTATCTCTCAACGTATACTTAAACTCATGAACAAATTCCATAAAGACCTGGCAGAGGGCGATATAAAGAACGTATTGTCCGGCCTAAAGAACGCCGGGATCAAGACGGGTCTCCATATAATCTTCGGTTTCCCGACTGAGACTAGATCCGAAGCGCGCCAGACACTCGCTTTCTTGACACAGCATAAGGACCTATACGATATGTGCATGTTCCAGCCATTTTGCCTAGAAGATGCTACCCCCGTATTCTCAAACCCTGAAAGATTCGGCATAAAGAAGATCCACAGAGAAGACAAAGACTCAGGTGAAAGATTAGGGTATCGCTATGAAGTTACTGAAGGTATGGATCAGAAAGAGGCGCTTGAATTTACATACGGTGAAGCTCTGGAAGCCTTCAGAATAGCAAAAGTCCCCGTCAGGAGTTCCGCGATAAAATCCCGTTGAAGAGCTAGATCTCGAAAAGGCTTTTCGAAGAGAAGTCGGCGTCGCTTGTGAGATTTACCCCGAGTTTGCGCAAGCCCGCTTCGTCTCCCGGAGTAGGTATGTGCGTGATATTGACTTCGCACCCCTTTAACTCTTTAAGCTTCTGCATGGCGAGCTGCGCCGTGGAGTTCATTGCCGCGCTCATGCTGAGCGCGATAAG
>JBDRDE010000019.1:0-2740 GCA_043821065.1 Candidatus Omnitrophota bacterium | reverse complement strand
ACTTCGAAAGGTGCCCACGCTACGCGGCAAGACGGTGGCCAACCTCTTCTATGAACCATCTACCAGGACGCGCGTATCTTTTGAGCTCGCCGCCAAACGACTCTCCGCTGACGTGATCAATATAATGAAGGAGTCCTCCAGCATACAAAAAGGAGAGACACTGCTCGACACCGCGCGAAACCTCGAAGCGCTCAAGATCGATATAATCGTCATCCGACACGACTCTTCGGGCGCGGCCACCATGTTGTCGCGGGCGGTAAATATGAGCGTGGTAAATGCGGGAGACGGGTGGCATGAACATCCCACCCAGGCGCTGCTGGATATCTTTACCTTGCGGGAGAAGCTGGGCCGCGTAGAAGGCTTGAACGTGAGCATAATAGGAGACATCGCTCACTCTAGAGTGGCGCGCTCGAATATATGGGGGCTCACAAAACTCGGGGCCAATGTGACGGTCTGCGCGCCCGAGAAGCTTATACCTGCCGAGATCGATAAGCTCGGGGTCAAGGTGACCCATAGTATTGATGAGGCCCTGCGCGACGCCGATGCGATAAACGTCCTGCGCATGCAGTTCGAGAGAGACGAGGCCGGCGCCTTTCCGGGCAGGAACGAATACTTCAAGAGATTCGGCATAACGGAAGAGAGGCTCGAGAAGGCGAAGAAGGATATCGTAGTCATGCACCCCGGGCCTATCAACAGGGGAGTGGAGATGTCGGCCGAGGTGGCCGATGGCGAGAACTCGGTAATATTGGAGCAGGTTACCAATGGCATAGCCGTGCGGATGGCGGTGCTGTATCTTGTCGCCCACGCGAAAAGATAATGGAAAAGATAATGGGGACGTCTCCCACGCTTTTAACTTGTTTATCTGCATGGGTTTGCAGAAAGAGAGAGTGCACTTTTAATGTATCGCAAGAGCGCAAAGAGCGCAAAGAGCGCAAAACATAAAGAAAATGCACACACAGGTTTCATAACACAATGTGTGGCAACAGGTAGCAGAGGTGGGAGACGTCCCCAATGATAACAATGATAATAAAGAATGGTTACATAGTAGACCCGGGGAATAAGAGAGAAGGCGTATTTGATATTTTGATACAGGGCCGGAAGATCGTGAGCGTCGAGAAGGATATAAAAGCAAAAGACGCGAATGTTATAGACGCGACCGGCAAGATAGTCCTTCCCGGCCTGATAGATATGCATGTCCACCTAAGAGAGCCGGGGCGCGAGAATATGGAGACCGTATTGTCAGGCACCCGGGCGGCGGTTGCCGGCGGCGTAACGAGTGTCTGCTCCATGCCTAATACCTACCCGGCTATAGACAATCAGAAGGCCCTCAAAGAACTCAAAGATATCATAAAGAAGGACGCCTCTTCATATGTATTCATGGTAGGGGCGATCACAGTAAACAGGGGCGGGAAGGTCCTGGTGGATATAGAAAAGATGAAGGCCGCCGGGGCGATAGCCCTCTCTGACGATGGAAGCTCCGTACACGATAGCGCGGTCATGGCGAGCGCCTTAAAGAAGGCGAAAGAGAACGATATCCTTATAATATCCCACTGTGAGAATGAAGAGCTATCTAAGGGCGGGGTAGTAAACGAGGGCATAATGGCCACAAAGCTCGGCCTTAAGGGGATACCAAAGAGGGCCGAATATGAGATCATCGAGCGTGATATAATGCTGGCCAAGAAGGCAAAAGCGAGGATACACATAGCCCACGTAAGCACAAAGGAGTCGGTTGCTATAATAAGGAAGGCCAAGAAGGAAGGGGCGCGCGTTACCGCCGAAACAGCACCGCATTACTTCAGCCTGACCGACACCTGCTGCGAGACTTATGATACCCGCACAAAGATGAACCCGCCCTTGCGCTCAAAAGAAGATCTTGAGGCAATAAAAAAGGGACTACTAGACGGCACAATAGATGCCATAGCCTCTGACCACGCCCCTCACGGCAAGCACGAAAAAGAGATAACATTCGATGAGGCTGCATTCGGGATAATAGGCCTCGAGACATCGCTGGCCCTCGCCATAATGGGCCTGGCCAAAGGAGAGAAGGCCCCATGGATGAAGATCGCCGAGCTTATGTCCTTGAATCCTGCCCGGATATTGGGCCTTAAGAAGGGGGCCATTTCCGAGGGCTGGGACGCCGATATCACCATAGTCGATCCGGAAAAAGAGTGGGTCTACACCAAAGAGTCGGTCGTATCAAAGAGTAAGAACTCCCCCTTCCTCGACTGGCAATTTAAAGGCAAGCCGACGGGTGCCATAGTCGGCGGCAGGCTTGTATTAAGAGATGAAAAGTTCGCCTAAATTCATAACCACAGTAGAGCTTGGCAGGCTGGCAAGGTGGTTGAGGCTCTTGGGGTTCGACTGTACCTTCTTCGACCGGGAAAAGAAGAGAGACCTCATCATAGAAAGCCTGCGCGAGGACAGGGTGATCCTTACGAGGAGCTCAAGACTCTCGCGCTTTAGCGGCGTGCGGATGGTCCACATAGAGAGCGACTTCGTCGAAAGGCAGCTCGAGCAGGTGGCCAAAGATCTCCGCCTTAAGATAGACAGATCTAAGATGTTTACAAGGTGCGTCGAATGCAACACCCTCACCGAAGGTGTTGCAAGAGAGACGGTGAAGGATAAAATCCCACCGTATGTTTATAAGACCCAAGAAGAGTTCATGCATTGTCCCGGATGCGGCAAGACATACTGGCGCGGTACGCACTTGGACCTGGCGAATAAGTTCTTAAGCAGGGTG
>JBDRDE010000018.1:0-2327 GCA_043821065.1 Candidatus Omnitrophota bacterium | reverse complement strand
TTTAGTTAATACAGACCCGGTAAGAGTCTGAAGGTATTCCCCTTGTGAGCAAAGAAGAGATTATTAAGACCATCGAGTTTATCAGAAATAACGAGATCTCACAGTTTGTAAGCACCCCATTAAACATCATGAGATTCTATCCCTCACTCGATTATCGCGCGCTTGTGCGCAGGGCCGAGGCCGAGATAGGAAAGAATCTAGTAAGTGAGGAGCTCGACGAAGAGAGCATCACATTTAAGATAATAGGCTATAAGCACCCCGACGCTGGCGTAGCGGTAAGCATCGCCCAGCAATATGCGAATGACGAACAGGGTATCTACGACAGTATAAAGTGGTTTATGCGCCTGCACCCCCAGGCAGAGCGGGGCGAGTTTGATTATATAAGAGAATTTCTGACATTATTCAGGTTATACCAGCTTGACCTACTGTACACACTCGCCAAGCTCTCCCCAGAAGATTTGTTGTCCTCAGAGAAACCGCAAACCATATATGAAAGTGCCTGCAAAAGAAGGGGTGTAGATCTTCGCAGATTAACAGAGACGATAAGAGAGAGGGGCCATTCGGAGGTTTGCTCAGCTATCTTGACGAAGGTCGATAGTTTATTGGATGATTCTGCAGGCGCTCCCGTTGCGGTAACAGCGACCGCGAATGAGCCGGAATTCGAAAGATCGCCGTTGCAACATGCTGAAACAGAAGGAGATACAGATCCGGTGACAGTCACCAAAGAGGCGGAGCCTCAAAAACGATTTACAGACGACAAAACCGGTTCGGCATCGACATCTACGGCATCAGCAGTGTCATACGCCGGCGATGATCCGGCAGAGGCTTTACAGGTTTTACAGCAAGCGGCAGACAGAGAACCGAGATTGAAGTTCACTATTGCGCAGCTGACCAGAAGGTTAAGTTTTAAGTTAAATTTCAGGGAGTTTGTTGCTCGGCAGATAGCTCCTGTAGATATTATAAAGAATCGATTCGATAACCCGAATTTATTTGCTATGATTGATAAGTTCAATCCCTCGAATTACATCGTCTTTAAAGCTGAAATATTACCGGATGGCAAGATAAAAACTTGGGTGGTCGGAGATCAAGACGACTTTGTTGTAACCAATTCAAACCAAGATAGAAAATCATTGGATAGTTTTGGTGCGGGGAAAATATTTTATGACAACCTGGCCAATCGAGAGGTGCACCAACTCAAAAAACTCGATGAGAAAGATGCAAACGGCCTTCCATATGCCCACACGGCTTTTGTAAACCGCACGGATGCTCATGAACAGATAACGATAAACCTTGTCCCGGATATGGACCCAGCAAAAGAACGCTGTTGGCTCTCTCCATTCAGCACTAAATATGAAGGAGGCGAAGAGGCCCTTTTCTGCTTAGTAGACCTCAAAAGCGACGCTTTACGCGCGCCGCAAGCGCTGCCGGACCTTGATGAAATACAACACTCGAACGGTAAGTACGTACAATACCCTAGTGATGGTTGGGCTCCTCAAGACTGGATTATTATTAAGCATGATGATGCGTACAACTACTATCAGAATATCGGCATTCTTGGCCACGACACGGATAGACGAGTGGTATATAGGCGGCTCGATGAAGACGGGCGTATCGCCGCTGTGCGCATATCCCCTGATTGCAAGACATTTACGATAGAAGGGCTCTTAATTGATGGCCGGCCCATCGTCTTCGAAGCTGGTTATATGCACCTGGGAGTGCTTTTATATGTCCTGACCAATGACGACCATGATGAATTAGGATTATTGCCGGATGCGGCCAAGTACAAGGGCAAGCCACGTATCACCGTTTCTCCCTCGTTAGCGCAACTCGCGTGCAATTTAGATCAGATCATCCCGCTACCTAAGGCCAAGTTGCCGACCGAATGGCTTCGCAAAAGTGATAGTGGCAAAACTGTTTGGCATATAGGCAGCTACCACACGCTAGGCTGGATTAGTAGGTGGGGAGATGAGATGAGAAAAAACCAGGCCATAGAAAAGCTTACCGGCAGAGACGTGGTCAGAACGAAGGGAAAGAGACACAAAAAACAGCAGCAGACCCTCTCTCCCAGAGAAGGGTTGCTTGCAAACATGCCGCCAGCGGATGTTTTGGCGACCCCCGCGAAGACCTCGACCGCGGGTGAGCCGGGCGAGCCTGGCAGTGAGCGCCTTGTGCGGGATCCTGACGAATTCGTTGTGGAAGATGGAGAATCGGATGGCGCGGAGGCGCGTGGGCCGCCGACTGGGATATATACATGGAATTTCCTATTGGCTCTGGTTGCGCCTACAGCCGTGCTCCTCTTAAACGGGCATCTCAGAATGAATGCCAGT
>JBDRDE010000017.1:0-7528 GCA_043821065.1 Candidatus Omnitrophota bacterium | reverse complement strand
CCTATCGCCCATTATGCATATATCCGTCTCCAGGCAAGATGCGACCGTCTTCACCAGGTCCTCACTCTTCACCCAATCTCTATATATGTTTCTATCCATAACTACCTTCCAGCAAGCGCTGTCGGGGGCCCACCTCTTCTTAAGGCGACATCGTGGGTCCGCTGGAGCGACTATCGAAAATTGCGAGCACACACGCGTATCTAGATCATGACATTTTTATGACAGCGGAGCAATTTTCGTACAGCGAACAAAAGGCGCGTATCCTTTTGTGAGCGACAAGCGGAAGCGGGCCCACGGTGGCGCCTTATATGAGGCGGAGCTAATCTACCCTCTCCACCTGTTCACTATCGGCATCCGCCTGTCCCTGCCGAATGCTTTAGGGGTGATCTTGACCCCGGGAGGCGACTGCCTCCTCTTATACTCATTATTATCTACCATAGATATTATCTTATTCACCAGGCTTCTCTTAAAGCCCTTCTTTATAATATCCTCCCTTGAAGAATCCTCTTCAACGTAGGCATCGAGTATCTTATCTAGAACAGGATAAGGAGGCAGCGCATCCCGGTCTTTCTGCCCCGGTCTGAGCTCGGCAGTAGGCGCGCGTTTTATCACAGATAGCGGTATTACGCATGAGCCTTCTCTCTTGTTTATGTATCCGGCCAACTTATATACGGAGGTCTTTAGGACGTCCTTCAAGACCGCGAAGCCGCCGGCCATATCCCCGTACAGCGTGCAATAACCGACACTGATCTCGCTCTTGTTTCCTGTGGTGACCACCAGCCATCCAAACTTATTGGAGAGCGCCATAAGGAGATTTCCCCTTACCCGCGCCTGCAGGTTCTCTTCGGCAACATTGGGCCGCATCCCTTTAAACGCCTTCTTTAGGGACCTCAAGTAGGTCTTATATATCTTCTCTATGGGCAATGTGATGAGCCTGATCTTAAGATTATCGGCGAGTATGCGCACATCCCTCTTTGTCGCGGTTGAGGAAAATTGCGACGGCATGGAAATAGCTACGACATTCTCTCTGCCGAGGGCGTCGCGCGCTATCGCCGCCGTAAGCGCGGAGTCGATACCGCCGCTTAAACCCAGGACGACCTTCCCAAAACCGTTCTTCCGCACATAATCCCTTAAGCCCAAGACAAGGGCCGAATACATCTCTTCTGATGGATCGGCGAGCTTCTCTACCCTGCCCGAGCTCCTCTTGTGGCTCTTGAAATCGAGGTCCGCTATGACAAATGCCTCCTCGAACTGCCTCGCGCGGGCTATCAAACTCCCTTTAGGCCCATATATGAGGCTTCCTCCGTCAAAGACGAGCTCATCCTGACCTCCGACCGAGTTGCAATAACAGACGAATGCCTTATTCTTGGTGGCGCGCTCTCTCAAAAGCTTCTGCCGCTCTTTGATCTTCCCTGAGTGGTAAGGAGATGCGGATAGGTTTATTATGAGGTTCGCCCCACCCGATAGAGCCGCGATCCTGTGAGGCCCCATAGGGTGCCAGATATCTTCGCATATGGATACGCCCATCTTGATGCCTCTCCCAAAGGGGGCTATAGGTATGCTCTCGCCCGGGTAGAAATATCTCCTCTCGTCAAAGACGCCGTAGTTAGGCAGTATCATCTTCCTATATATATCCAGGATCTTCCGGTCATATATAAGGGCAGCGGCGTTAAAGACACCCTCTTTGCCAAAATCAGGGAAACCCACTATAGCAAATATAGATCTGGACGCGGCCCTTATCCTGTTAAGGGCGATACGGTTCTTCTTTAAAAAGTTTCTCTTGAGCAGGAGATCTTCGGGGGGATAGCCTGAAAGCGCGAGCTCGGGAAAGACGATGATATCCACGCCACTCTTTCTCGCTTTATCTATAAAGCCTATTATCTTATCGGCGTTCGCGTCGATATCCCCTACCGTGGTATTTATCTGGGAAAGCGCGATCCTTAAACGGCCTTCTCTCATTCTATCTCTCCTATAGATCTATCTCTTAAATACACCTTTTATCTCAGCCTTGCATTTCGCACATCTTGAATCCTGAAGGCCGGTTATCTCCGCAGTGAACCCACACCTCTTTATCAAGATCTCGCTACAATTATAGCACATTGTATCCTCAGATTCACCTGTAACATTTCCTAAATATACGTATCGCAGGCCCGCGCGCTTGCCTATCTCCAGCGCCGCCCTAAGGGTGCCTACGGGTGTCGGGCTATGGTCCTCAAATTCGTGATCAGGGTGAAAACGGCTTATATGCCACGGGATCTCCTTATCCAGTCCCGCGATAAATTGAGCGATATCCTTGAGCTCCTCTCGAGAATCGTTCTCTTTCGGGATCAACAAAGTCGTCACCTCCACCCAGATGCCCAGCTCCTTCATCGTCCTTATCGACTCGAGTACCGGCTCCAGGCTGCCCCCGCAATTGGTCTTATAAAACTCGTCTGTGAATGCCTTAAGATCGACGTTGCATGCGTCAAGATAAGGGCTTATGGTCTTTAGCGCCTCTTTTGTCATGTAGCCGTTGGTCACAAATATGTTGCAAAGCCCCTCATCTTTCGCGAGCTTCGCTGTGTCGAAGGCGTATTCGAAGAATATAGTAGGCTCGGTATAGGTATAAGATATGCTCCTGCACCCTCTCCTCTTGGTCTCCCTAACGATCTCAGGGGGCTTGAGCTCATAGCCAGGCATATTGGGTGCGACCTTCTTATTAGACTGCGAGATCTGCCAGTTCTGGCAGAATCCGCACCTGAAGTTGCACCCAGTCGTGGCTATAGAAAACGAGGTCGTGCCGGGAAGGAAATGGTAGAGCGGTTTCTTCTCTATGGGGTCCGCGTGCGAAGCGATAACCTCGCCGTACGCGTATGTATATAAAACGCCATTGTCGTTTTGACGCATGCCGCATATACCGAATTTGGAAGGCGCTATGCGGCAGCGATGGGCGCAGAGGTTGCACCTGACATTGCCGCCTTCGAGCTTCTCATATAGCATCGCCTCGCGTCTCATAATACCTATATTATAGCAGAACTAGAGAGGCGGGGCAAATCCGATAAAGATGAGGGGACGCTTCATTATGTTAGCTTGGGTTTAAATGGTTGGGGACTGAAGCTAATTTTGGAAACATCCCTTGTTGTACTTGTTGTGCGGTAAAACCGGTTATAGCTCTTCCTATAATATCAATACCCTCTCACATTGACTACCCGCTGTTGCAAGGAAGTATTGCCGCTTTTGTCGAAAACGCGGACATAAAGGTACGCCTTCTTGCCCTTGGTCAGGTGCTGGGGCTGTACTCTAAAGGTCCATCTTTTGGTACCGGCGTCATAACTTATGCTTGTCTGGCCGAGCGAATCGCTGTATCTTCCCTCATCCCATATGCTTACCCAGACCTCCGTTATGCCTGATAAGTCTTCCGCTGTGCCTGTGATGTCAAAGCCGGTAGACGGCACCCTTTCGTTATTGGCAGGCGTTAGTATGGTTAAAGCGGGAGGTGTCGTATCGGCTTCCACGTGTACCCGTACCCTTATGATCTGCGAGGCATTTTTTACTGCGTCAAAGGCCCTTACGAGTAACAGCATGTCATTGCCGGGTTTGAGATGTTCGGGGAGTATGCAGTATGTCCAAGTCTTGGTGTTTTTGCTGTATGAGGCGGGGGCGCTCCTTACTGTGTAGGCATTTGTCTCGATGTCTCTTACAAATACCCTCACCGCCCATACCCCTGAGGCGTCATCGGCAGTGCCGCTAAAGGTAAAACCGGCATATGAAACGGTATCTCTTGCGCCGGGTGATGTAATGGTTACCACCGGTGGCATTGTGTCTATGTCTTCAACGCGCACACGCACTCCCATGGTCTGCGAGACATTATTATTGATATCAAAAGCCTTTACTAATAACGACATATCCTTGCCGGGGTTGAGGTGCTGTGGCTCTATATTGTACGTCCATACCTTTCTCGTATTGTTATAGGAGGCGGGGGCGCTTTTAAGTGTGAAGGTCTTTGTCTCGATGTCCTTTACAAAGACCCTGACCGTCCTTATACCTGAGGCGCTGTGCGCGGTGCCGGTAAAAGCAAAACCCCGGCTTTCGACCCGGCTGCCTTCGTTTGGAGACGCTATAGTCACTACCGGCCGCGTTGCGTCCAAGCCTGTGACAATGATGCTTACCTCTTCGCTGTCGCTCAGGCCCTCCTTATCTTCCACCTCGAATCTCACTACATGTGTTCCTGTGTCGACAACCTGCGGAGACCAGGTAAACACCTTTGTGTCATGGTTGAAGCTCGCGCCTTCCGGTTTATCCAGAGCGTAATAGATAAGTTCGTCATCCATCCCATCAGGATCATGGGCCGTGAGAGTTATGGCTATAGGGCCACCTCCCGCTACGGCCCACTTGGCGCCTATCGCGTCCAATATAGGCGCCTTATTATTAAACTCTATTGTGATATTCTGGGTTACCGCCCCATCGGGGCTCGTTATAGGATAGCTATGCGTCCCGGGATCGAGTCGTATCGTATAAAAAAACGTGCTTCCATTATAATAACCAAAGGCCTCAACATAAGGATACTTGGTCTTTAAACCATTCTGGGGACATAGTATCTCAAGACCAACGTGCTTCTCGGCCTCTTCCCTTATCTGGTGAAGTATGCCTGCTATCTCTGATGAAAGACTGTAGTCTTCTGCTGTCACAGCGGCTTCAAGGAGGGCCTCTAACCTCTCTATATCGGGAGTCTCCTGCTTTGCCAATTCATTGACGGCCCATATTCGGACAGCCAAGTGGTCATGGACAAGCCCCTCTGCCAAATAATCAGTTACCGATGGGTCGTTTAGAAACTCTATTACGGCCAAGGCGTCTTCGGCTATGTTTCTTAATTCCAGCGATTCGTCCCTCAGTTCCTCTATATAAGGCTTTGCCGACAAAAGGCCCATGCTGCCTAAACGGGTTATGGCCCATTTAAGGACCCGCATGGTAACCGAATAGATAGCGCTTCCTTCACTGGGCATCGTCTCAATCTCCAAGTCGTCAAACTGCATGGGGCTCGCCAGGCTGAAGGTGCCTAAAAGCACGTTACCTGATGCGTACTTATCGTTCACGGCGCTTACGCTCTCACCATCAAATAAAGCCTCGATATTTTGCCCGTACGCCCTTATCGTTACCATGTGCCACTCGTCCCTGTTAAAATTGGCTATAGAATCGCCCTGTAGTATACTGTCTATTATGTATCCCTTGACTTCCACAAGCGCGACATTGCACCTATCTGTCTTGTCCGATTGCGCGTAAAGAGCGTAACCGTCGCCTGAATCGTTTGTCCTGAAATATACGAGCGCGTAACTATGGGCCTGATTAACTGGGTAATACGCAAACGGCGTAAATCTTATCCTTATATCGATCCGGCCATCCTCAAAAGCGGCCCCGTTGAGCCTTGAAGCATAATAAGCCCGGGTCATGTCCTTCTGCTGATAATAGCCGTTCCCGGAGGGGCTCGTAGAGAGGACAGGCTCCCATCTGCCAGCCAGCGAGGTAAGCGGTACGGATGTCGTCTCAAAGTCCACATATACGCGCGCCTGCGCGTCTTCCAGTAGCATAAGAGCCGATAGCAGATAACTTTCGGGATCATTAGCCTCTCTCAATCCGATATTTGCCAAAGCGAACGCGGCCTCGTCTACCACGGTGTAGTCTTCGTCTTCATCCACTATTCTCTGGTTAAGCGCGGATCTTGACAACGCCGTTCCTACATCAGTAAGCCTCCTACAAGCCGTAAGCCGAACAGACGTGCGAGGGTCAGCCAGGTACTCCCGCACCTCTTCCTCCTTATCGCTTTTCAGTATCTTCTGATTAATCTCCACCTCTTCCTGCGTATCGCCAGGCACATATATTGACTTAGCTTCGCCTGAGCGGCACGCAAGCAACGTGAGCGTTCCGGCTACTAAAAGAAGGATAATGAATTTAAGAGGTAGGTTCTTCATCTCCTGCTACTCCTTGGCATTTCAGACACTTCGTAAAGTGAGGCATCATATTCATAAGGGCGATTTTCAAGATCTAATCCGGCAACTATGTATACTTTAAAACCCGCGCTTATTAATTGTTGACACTTCTCGAGCGTCAAATCTCTTTTTTGTAGGATATCGTCGCTCGGGTACCTACCTGGGTACATGCGCATCCTCAATCGCCCTGGCTCATATCCCCCGTTTTTGAATGTTTTAGGCGGTAGTGCGGCGGGACCAACAAACTTAGTCCATTTCTCAAGTTCCGGCAATTGCCGAACTGTCTTCTTTACCGGATGATATAGATATACAGCATAAAATAGGTTACTATACTGCTGTCTCGGAATATCATCCGGAATAATAGCCTCGTTTATCGTATATGAATAAAAGGTCCTGTCGAATATCCTCTGTGGTTCGCCCTGATCATCGACTTTATATATATAAATAGGCTTCTTAGGCATATGGTAAGCCTTTTCAGCCGATTTTCCGAAAAGGAGTTGATAAAATATAGGGCTTTTTCTTGCTGGATCTATATTCAGAGATATATAGCCGTTCTCTCTCGTATCCTGTGAATACAAAAGATATCCAAGCCCGCCAAGATACAGTTGGTCATTAAACCTCTGGAAGATATTCTCTTCGTCATCGACCGTTTTGCCCGGCAAATGGTGAAAAGCATGAAGTGACTCATGTAAGAGATTACACTTTAGCATATTGTACATGAAAAAATTGTAACCACTACTCGCTTGTAAATCAAATCGCGTTACTTTAATGTAAGGGTTAATAATAATGCTGTACGGTATGCTGGGATCAACACAGCCGTACCAATTGCGGAAACTACTTGTCTCTATATTCCATACACAGGAAGATATAGGCTGGTTTGACATATCGTAATCCCTGTGTTTATTAAAAAGCTGGGAGCCTGCAACTTCAACCCAGTCAAGAGAAGGGTAATACTCTTTTGTGCCCCTACGATTCGGCAGGGGCAGGATGAGTTCTCCCTTGGCGTCGTCTACCATCAGTTCCAGTATCTTATCATATCGTTTTGTCTTGCTCATGGGGCTGGTGAGAACGACAAATGGTCCGGGATCTGATACGTAGTTCTCACCGGCTTTCGGTACTAGATCCAAAAGGTTCCCTCCACTATCTATATGTTTTTGCATATTGAGCCTAACGATCTTGACATAGTCAAAATTGGTGTAGAGATTCAGTTTATCCGTTACAACATTCACTTCTGTAGAATGCGCCCCAAAGCGCGTCCAATTATCTATCTTTATAGTGAAATAATGCTGTTTATCATAATTCCAGCTGGCAAGGGCCAGAAGGACGGGTTCCGGCTTATCAAGGGTGAGAGAAAGTGGCGCCCTTGCCGCATCGCGAGTACCTTTGTCGGTATCAGATATTCCGCTACAGTCTAACAGCGACATGGATACAGCGTCCATTAATTGTTCGGCGGCTTCATAGTTATCCAGAGCGTAAAAAGCACCTCTCCAATATATGTCAGGTCCGCTAATATCCAGGGCATTATCAAACCCTGGTAATTTCACCACTTTTTCAGTTAAATTAAT
>JBDRDE010000016.1:0-4412 GCA_043821065.1 Candidatus Omnitrophota bacterium | reverse complement strand
CTGCTTCTGACCCTCAACGATGCGCCGGCCGAGCGTATTCTTGGCCATAAATCCGATCACTAGTACGGTATTCTTCGGGTTCCCTATATTGTTCCTGAGATGGTGGAGTATGCGGCCGTTCTCGCACATGCCCGAAGCCGATATGATTATAACGGGCCGCTTATCGCTGCTGAGCTTCTTCGAGTCATTCACTTTTGTAACGTAGGTTATGTTGTCATACCCAAGAGGGTCCTCCTTCTTCAAGAAAGCCTCTTTCGTGATGTCGTCAAAATAGATCCAGTCCTGCCTGAAGACCTTGGTAAGGTTTACGGCCAATGGGCTATCCACATAAATAGGTATCTTCTTTATCTTGCCCCTCTTTATGAGCTCGCTTATAAAGAATACTATCAATTGAGTCCGCTCCAGGGCAAAAGAAGGTATTATGATCTTTCCGCCGCGCTTCACAGTGCGGTTTATCGTATCTGCGAGCTCCTTTTCTGCGTCCTTTATGCTCCCATGCTTCCTCCCGCCGTAAGTGCTCTCTATTATAAGATAGTCAATGTCCTTGGGCGCCTCCGGGTCCCTCAAAAGGGGCATGCCGTACCTCCCGAGGTCTATAGCGTATCCTATCCTGACAGGCCCTTTGCGCGTCTTGACATCCAGGACCGTTATGGCCGAGCCAAGGATATGCCCCGCGTCAAAGAATGTGAGATCCGTATCGGGTGAGAGGGCAAATCTATTGTGATATTCAACAGGCCTAAAGTATTTTAGCGAGGCCGCGGCCTCCCTCTTTGTGTAGAGCGGCTTCACTGAGGGCAGCCCCCTGCGGCGGTTGGACTTGTTTATGTACTTTATATCCTCTTCCTGCACGTACCCCGAATCGGGCAGCATGTAACGGCACAAGTCTCTCGTGGCCGGAGTGCTGTATATTTTCGACCTGTACCCCCGCTTTATCAGCGTGGGAAGATTCCCGCAATGATCGATATGGGCGTGCGATAAGACGCATGCGTTTAGATCCTGGGGATTAAAAGGAAAGTTGGAGTTGACCGCATAAAATTCGTCCCTATGCCCCTGGAAGAGGCCGCAGTCGAGAAGTATCTGGGATTCGTCCGTGGAGACAAGGTGCATCGATCCAGTGACGGTTCCTACCCCACCGCAGAATTTGATAGATATAGACATACTATCTCCAAGTCAGGGTTAGCGGTAACCGCAAACCGAAACCTGCTTCTCTGTTTTTCTTGCCTTCACTATAAAACCGGTCCCGAGACGCCTTAGGCCGCCCTTGGACAGGAATTCTAGCCTGCTGGCGGCATAGGCCGCATAGCGGCCCAAGAGTTTGTCTAAAGGAAAGAGTAAGAGGTTAAAATTATAATACGCTACCTCTTCAACCTCCAGTCCAAAATCAGATAGAAGTCCCTTATATGCTTCTTCGGTATACTCTCTATGTATAAGCGTCGGATCGGTCCTTCCCAAGAACCGCTTCGCGAGGTCCACAAGGCGCTTGTTACACACTAGCCTGTGCCACAACCTATAGGGGCTCATCTTATTGGGCAGGGTGATGATCGCGTGTCCGCCCGGCTTTAATACCCTGGCCATCTCCCTTAAGGCCGATCTGTCATCATCTATATACTCAGTCACGCCCATGCAGGTGACTACATCGAAGAAGGAGTCCGGGAATTCCAGGCTCTCCACCTTGCCCACGGAGAATCGCGCGGACTCCACGCGGCCGAATCTCTCTCTGCATTGGGCGATCATATTCTCGGATATGTCGATGCCGTAGAAATCAAACCCCTTGCCGGTAAGATAGTCCACCATAACTCCCGGGCCACAGCCGACATCCAGCGCCTTTCCACCTTCGAGCCCCTTCAAAAGCTCGATCACTCTCTCTCTGCGGACAGTGAAAGAGTGCGAAGAGACGCCGCCCCCTTCATACTTTGCGGCGTAATTGGCCGCCCCCTGATCGAACTTATATAATACGGAACTCTCTCTTCCGGGCCCCATTCTCTTTGAGATTTTAAACGCCGCGCCTCTTATCGTCCCTGGAAGCCTGGCTATGCCCGAAAGGGTCATTATGAACTCTTCTATATCAGGATCTTCGCTTAGGCCGAACCTCCTGAGCTTGTAAACGTCGGAAGAGGCGCTGCTAAACCCCGGTATGTTGACCAGGCCACACAGGTATCCCGCGCTCTTTAGGTACCTCTTCGTACGGGCATTAAAGTCGCCCGCGCCTCCATTCGGGTAGCAGAATATGTCACATATGCGTTCCGTCTTATCCTCGATGATCTCTTTTGACAGAGAGAGCTCTTCTAACGCCTCTTTTTCACCGCACAAGGCCGGCGCTATATGACTGTGCGTATGGCTGCCGATCGTCACCAGGCCGCTGTCCGCCATCTCCCGTATCTGGCCCCATTGGAGCGGACGATATATTGGAGGGGCATTGTCATGGGAAAGCCGCACCTTAAGCTGCCTCTCTATCTCGTCTATTATCGGGCCCCTTTTATCCCTGGGTAATCTCTTTAAAAGGGAGCGCAATCTGGCCTCACACCTTATCCTGGACTCGCGCCCCATCAGGTCGAAAGAGCGGGCCCTTCCGAGTATCTCGATCTTGAGAGCATCTGCGCCTGTCCTGCTTATGGCGTATTCGATCCTATCGACCCATAAAAAATCCTTATTCTCTACAAAGCCGGTCGTGACAAATAACGCAGCCGGTATGCCGTATCTTTTTAATATAGGATAAGCCAGGAGGTAATTGGATTCATATCCGTCGTCGAGTGTAACGATGACAGAATTGTCGGGTATGGGCCTCTTGTCCCTGAAGGACCTTATAAAATCCGGCAGGGATATGGGGTTGTAATGATTCTTCAAATATCTCATCTGGTCATCAAACCTGGCGATGTCGAGATGCTTTCCCTGGTGGTTCTCTATGCCTGTCTTGACCTTTTCGCGCGCGAACCCGTGGTACATCAGGATCGCCGTCTTTCTCCTTAAGAGGCGCATGGTGATATTGTGGAGTTTAAGCCTATAAGGATACTTTACGAATATATTCTTCTTGATGATCTTTTTTATGTCCATATTTATAAGTCCTTAAACAGCAATTCTGTATTTCATGCTTATCTGCGCGGTTTTCACTCCGCTACGCTTCGCTCCGAACTACTTCGCCGAGTCTTATCGCCGCCCCAGATATTCGACAAGAGCCGGGCCGCGTCTTTATTGGTCCCCTTTTTCCTGTGCGCGACCTTCTTTAAAGACTGGCCTGTAAGTGAAGTGCTGCTTATCCAACCCCTGCCGACGCTTCTGTTCTTTCGTGTCCTGCCCTCCACAAAATATAATGTCTCGCCCTCTTCCGCGACAACCTTTACCACTCTGATCTTCCCTCTCTTGGGGACCTTCTTAATCTCTCTCATCTCTTCCATCGACTCCGGGATCTCTCTCTTTGGGCTTATGGGAGTCGACCTGGATAGTATATAGGTCTTCCCCCTCTCAAGCTCAAGCGGATTTATCCAGTCCGCGTATATTGAGGTCGCGGCAAAGAGGAGTATCGTTATAGATGCCAGGATCTTATTCATCTGATCTTACGGGTACGGATCGCCATCCTTAGACTTGCTTTCGATCGCCTCTCTCTTCTTATCAAGGCTCTTCCTTTCGACCGCTCTCTCTTTTTCATTTATTAGCCTCTCGACCGCTCTCGTCTTCTCGACCTTGCCCCTGATACCGGTCTTGATGCCGGTCCTCTCCGACATATCCGTCTTCCACCTGCTCCAGTCCTTCATCTTTCCCGCGGGTAGGTCCCTTATATCTATGATCCCCTTCGGGTCTTCAAGCACACCCCTCTTGCCCTTATTTATGGTCTTCTCTCCGGGGCCTCCTAAGGGAGAGAAGAAGACATTGTCCTCAAAGGTATCGACCATAGACTTCTTGCCATCGGTGATCGTGTCCCAGCCTGTGCCCCTGGCGCCGCAGACGGCGGTAGGCGTCTTCACCTCAAATGTGGAGCCCGCGCTCAAACCCTGAACGAGCGCGCGCAGTTCACCGTGTATAAGGTTCAATCTCACCGGTGCGGCGCTCGTGATTATAAGGCTCGATCCCCCCTGTAGCCTTATAACATTCTCGTTCCCATAACCCGTCTCGAAGCCCACCTCTGCCCATGAACCCGCGCCCGTCTTAAGCTCACTCGATCCTTTAAGCTCCATGCCGACTTGGGCCTCTATCCAGCCTCCGCTCGGGCTGAGCTTGGCTTCTACCTCTCCTTCAAGATCGAGTATGACCGCCTGGTCTGTCATCAGCGCGAATTCTTCTGTTTGGGCATATGCTGTAGGCGAGGATACCGCAAACGCCAAAGAGAGTAAAAAAAGTACAGCCATGATCTTCTTCATTTCTGAACCTCCTTAATGAGACCTTGACTTATGAAAAATCTCCGATTTTTCATAAGTCAT
>JBDRDE010000015.1:0-9180 GCA_043821065.1 Candidatus Omnitrophota bacterium | reverse complement strand
AAGACGCTGCAGTTCCCATCGTTTGAACGTGAAACCGAATACGTCGGCTTAGTAAGCGATGATGATGAGTACCCGATGTTATCGGGAGATCTCGGCTCTACGGACGGACTTCGCATGGACAAGCACGACTACCGCAAGATCACCAATGAATTTGTGGTACCTCATTCATCCGCAAAACACGCCAAAGCTAGCCGCACATCATATATGGTGGGCGCCTTAGCCCGCGTTAACCTGAACATCAATAAATTACACCCTAAAGCAAAAGCGCTTGCCAAAGCGCTGGGGTTGAAGACGCCCTGCTATAATACATTCCTTAATACCGCCTGTCAGCTTATCGAGTGCGTCCATTCGCTGGAAGATTCGATAGCGATCCTGGAATATTTTAAGGACAAAGGCGTAGACCTCAATGAGGCGATCGTCGTAGGTCTTAACGAGAACGGCGCCATCCCGGTGAAAGCCGGTAACGGTGTCGGGGCCGTTGAGGTACCGCGCGGCATTCTCTTCCATAATTATGAAGTTGACGATAAGGGCATAATCGTGAATGCGAACTGCATTATCCCGACCAGCCAGAACGTCAACAATATCGAACATGATATGAAGAAGCTGGTGCCTGAGATCCTGGATAAACCGGACGATCAAATCACTCTCCTTATGGAAATGCTGGTGCGGGCGTACGACCCCTGCATTTCCTGCTCCGCGCATTTTCTAGATGTCAAATTTATCCGCTGAGGTCCAAAAAGCCTTACTTCTTAAATCCGGGCCGCATGTAATAGTTACGGTAGGCAATACGCTACGCAGCGATGACGGCGTCGGCCCCTATATCGGATCACATCTTCATTCAGCTCGAGACATACTCATTATAAACGCCGAGCAAAATCCCGAAGGTTGCATCGACGAAGCGGTACAGTTTAAGCCGAAGCGCGTACTCATTATTGACGCGGCCGATTTTAAAGGGGTTCCGGGAGAGGCGCGCCTGATCGATCGCGAGTCTATTCCCGAGACGACGGTCAGCACGCACACAATACCGCTTTCGGTGATCACCTCGATTATCGCGAGTGACGCGAACGCGGAGGTATTGTTCTTGGGGATCCAGATGAAGAATGCCGGCATGGGCGAGGGCTTAAGCCGGGAAGTAAAGACTACAGCCGACTTGATTATTGACGCAATACAGAAGGAACTGAGAGATGCATGAGTTACATCTTATTACAGATCTATTAAAGGATCTAATAAAGCACGCAAAAGAGAATAAGACTAAAAAGGTGACGAAGATCTATTTGCGGATGGGTGAGTTTACAGAGATCAATGAAGATAATGTGCGTTTTTTCCTAAAAGAGAAGAGTGTAGGGACTGCGCTTGAAGGGGCTGAGATTGCTATTGAGAAGAGCCCCACGCGCGAGTTGCGCCTCGTTTCGTACGACTGCGAGTAGACTATGTGTTATGCGATCCCTGGACGGGTAAAAGAGTTGCGCGATAATTTTGCCATTGTCGATTACTTTGGGGAAGAGAAGCGCGCTTTGAATGAATTAGACGATCTCGCGCCCGGAGATTATATTTACGCGCAAGGCGGCTATGTAATAGAGAAGATCCCGCCCAAGGAAGCCCAAAGCACGCTCGCGACATGGAAAGAGGTCTTTTTTGAGCTCCAGGAGACCGACCTAAGGCTTTCGCGGCTCGATTTTGAGAAAGAGGGTGTTGAGAAGCGGCTTTTACGTATCCTTGATAAGGCGCTCGAGAATATCACGTTAACAAGGGATGACTTAGCGTATATTTTTAGTATTAAGAGCCAGAAGGGGCTTGAACTTGTTGGTAAGGCCGCAAACTTTCTGAGACAGAAACATCTGAAGAACTCCTGCTGTGTCCACGGCATCATCGAGATATCCAATCACTGCGTTCAAAGATGCACCTATTGCGGCATATCGCAGCATAATACAGCACTCCCGCGGTACAGAATGTCAGTTGATGAGATCATCAGTACCGCGGTGCGAGCAGTTAAAGAGTATGGTTTTAAAGCGCTCGTTCTGCAAGGCGGTGAGGACCCTGCGTATTCGCAGGATGAGCTCTGCAAGATCGTGCGGTCTATAAAAGAAGAAGCGCACGTCTTGATCTCGATCAGTTTTGGTGAGACCGGTGTCGAGGCGCTTAAGAATCTCTACAACGCCGGTGCGCGCGCAATGCTCATGCGCTTTGAGACATCAAACAGGAAGCTCTATCGATCTATCCGGCCCGGCAAGGATCTCGACGAGCGCTTGCTTCATATTAGAAAGGCAGAGGAGTTCGGATATCTTATTATGACGGGCGCCCTCGTAGGTATACCCGGGCAGACGGGGGATGATATCATCAACGATATATATTTGGCTAAGGAGCTTAAAGCGGAGATGTACTCCTTCGGGCCATTTATCCCGCATCCCGATACACCACTGGCAAAGAGCGCGCCGTGTAACGCGGCCGATTGCTTAAAGACCCTGGCCATGATCCGCTTTGTTGACCCCCAGCGCGCCAAGATCCTGATAACGACCGCCTTTGAAACTTTACAGCATGACGCGCGTGAAAGAGGGCTCCTGTCAGGAGCCAATTCGGTAATGCTGAATGTGACGCCTGTTGCGCAAAGGCAAGCGTACGCGATCTATCCTGACAGGATGTATCAGGCAACCGACGTCAAGGTTCAGATCGATGAGACGCTCTCTCTCCTGCGTGACTTGGGGAGGGCGCCGACCGATCTCGGCGTACATATGGTAACCTGATCATGAAGACAAAGAAAACTTCAAAAAGGAAGAATTTTTCGCCCGAGACGATCTCGCGGCTCAGCCTCTATCTGAGGAATTTTAAACTATTACGAGACACAGGCACGCTGACCATTTCATCGGATAAGGTAGCGCAGTTCTTGAATGTTACGCCTGAGCAATTCAGAAAAGACCTCTCATTTTTTGGTGGATTCGGTAAGCGCGGCGTCGGGTATAATGTAGAACGGCTGGTCAGCGAACTTGAAAGCATTCTTGGTGTTAACAAGGAATGGCGTATCGCTGTTGTTGGTATCGGCAGCTTGGGGAGCGCGCTGTTGGGATTTGGCGGATTTACAAAATTCAATATAAAGATAACACACGCGTTCGATGTGAGTAAAGATAAGATCGGCAAACGAAGAGCTGGCATAAAGATCGATGACGTGAAACGGTTGAAGGCGACCATAAAAAAACATAAAATAAGGATCGTTATCATATCAACGCCTGCTTCCGCAGCGCAGGAGATAGCCGATGAGTTGGTCAGTTCAGGGATACGTGGCATATTAAATTTCGCGCCGACGGCATTAAAGATACCGGGCCATGTTTCAGTCTCTAATGTCGACATGGCGTGCGAGTTGGAACGATTGATATTTTTTGCGAAGAAACAGATCATGGCGAGGTAGGCATGGCACATAAAACAGTCGTCAGGAAAGCCTGGATGGACACCCGCGTAAAAGAGGATCAGATCACGCGATATACAGGCGGTGGCGACGATTTTATTAAAAAAATGGAGATCGAGAAGAGGCTCGCTCAAGCCGCGCCGCCTGACCCGAAGCGGATCGAGGATATACTGGCAAAATCGATGAGCGTAGAGTCGCTTTCGCTTGATGAGACCGCCGCATTGATCCGCGTAAAGGATCCGGACATTTTAGAAGAGATGCGCCACACGGGGCTCTTGGTGAAGAAGAAGGTATACGATAACAGGATCGTTACCTTTGCGCCTCTCTACCTGGCGAATTATTGCATTAACGACTGCCTATATTGCGGCTTCAGGAGTTCAAACGATAAGGCCCAAAGGAGAGTCCTTTCACAAGAAGAAGTCAGGCAGGAAGTCGGCGTTCTAGCAGGCGAAGTGGGGCATAAGCGGCTCATAGTTGTCTTTGGCGAGCACGCATTGAGTAGTATCGACTATATGGTCGATATGATCCGCACTATTTACGGCGTAAATATAAAAGTAAGAGGTGGTTCCGGACAGATCCGGAGGGTCAATGTTAACGCGCCGCCGATGTCTGTAGAGGATCTTACGCGCCTGCGCGATGCGGGTATCGGAACATACCAGGTTTTTCAGGAGACGTATCACCGCCCTACCTATGAGATGGTCCATCCACGCACTACCGTCAAAGGAAACTACCTCTGGCGGTTATATGCAATGCATCGCGCCTTCGAAGCCGGCATCGATGACGTTGGGCTTGGCGCGCTCTTTGGGTTGTATAACTGGCAGTACGAGGTGATGGGGCTGGTGGCTCATAATAGAGAATTGGAGGAGAGATTCGGCATTGGCGCGCATACTATCTCATTTCCGAGGCTTGAGCCCGCTTTCAACACACCCTTTACGGAGAATCCTCAATATGCGGTCTCGGATGATGATTTTAAAAGGTTGGTTACCGTTATCCGTCTCGCGGTGCCGCATACCGGCTTGATCATCACCGCTCGCGAGAAGGGGCAGATGCGACAAGAGTCTATCGAGCTTGGAATCACGCAGACTGACGCATCAACAAAGATCGGCGTCGGCGCTTATAGCGAACGCGATGGCGATCAGAAGGGATTACGGCAGCAATTTATCATAGGCGATACCCGCAGCCTTGATGAGGTGGTGCGTGAATTTGCCAGAATGGGCTACATCAGTTCATTCTGCACCGCAGGCTACCGCTGTGGAAGAACGGGCGAATGCATTATGAAGCTGCTTCGCTCAGGCAAAGAAGGGAAATTCTGCAAGCTAAACGCCATCCTTACCTTCCGGGAATGGCTCGATGATTTCGCAAGCGCAGAGACGAAGATCATCGCAGAACCTGTCATTGCGAAGGAGATCGAAGAAGTGAGAAGAACGCTCCCTGAGATATTCTCTAAATTCATGGAATACTATGAGAGGATCAAGAAGGGGGAGCGGGTCCTCTATTTTTAGATGTATGGTGTGTTTTTGCAACTCGTTGCATAGCGTCTAGTTATGAGCGTGGGAGACGTCCCCATATAAAATCCATGCCCCCCACCTAGATCCTTCGCTTCGCTCAGGATGACGGTATATAGCAATAAAATTCTTGCCGTTTGCGACTTTTCCATATATACTATTGATATAATAATCACATATAGGAGAGCTATGAGGAGATTTTTGGCGATAAGTATCGCCTTTTTGATCTTAGGGACGGTATCGACTGCGTATGCGCAGAGTTTCTGGATAAAGGGGTACAAGTACTATCCTCTCTACAAGATCTGCCAGGAGAAAGATATAGGATACGCCTGGGACGCTGCCGGCAGGGTGGCCACACTAGAGAAGGGTGGGGTAGTGGCCAAGATAAGGATCGGGAGCGACAAGGCCCTGGTAGATGACAAAGAGCTCATAGATATAGGCCCACCGGTATATTTTCACGAAGAGACTGTGGTGATACCAAGCACCTTCGCCAACAAAGGTATATTCGATATATTCAGGCGCAGCAAGAAGAAGAGCTCGAGCGCCAAGAAGAGCAAGGGCTCATCTCACAGGATAAAGACCGTCGTCTTAGACCCGGGCCACGGAGGCAAAGACCCGGGCGCCATAAGCAGGTACTATAATCTTAAGGAAAAAGAGATAAATCTCGATATAGCCAAGAGGCTCAAGAACATACTGAAGGCCAGCGGCATAGATGTATATCTTACCAGGTCGACCGATGTCTTTGTGCCGCTTCCCGACAGGGCGGAATTTGCCGGCAGTAAAGAGGCGGATCTCTTTATAAGCGTACATTCGAATTCGTCGAGATCGGGATGGACGAGAGGGTTAGAGATCTACTACCTCTCTGAAAGGAAGGGGAACGACAGCGACAGGGCACTGCAGGCGGCCAATGAGGGATCCAGCGGACACAGCACCACCGCAGAGGCCATAGAGTACGACCTAAGGTTTACCGAAAACATGATAGTATCGCAAGAGCTTGCAGAATCTGTCATAAAGTCCATAAAGAAGAGCGGAATATACGCCGGCAGGAAGAGCATAAGGGACGCCGCCTTCCATGTGCTCAAGAATTTTAGGACCGTCATGCCCGCGATACTGGTAGAGACCGGCTATATCTCCAATAAGAAGGAGGCGGGCCTGTTGAGAACGTCGTCTTACAGGCAGAAGGTCGCCCAGAGTATAGCGAACGGGGTACTGACATATTCAAAAGAGTACGCAAGAGAGAACGGGTTCTCACGTTGACCGATAACAGGCCCATTGGCGCGTATGCGCCATTATGTACAGGGATGTCATATGAGTAAGGGGAAGAAGATGGCGGCACGAAGGCCCATAGGCATATTCGATTCAGGGATCGGCGGCTTGACCGTGATGAGGGAGGTCTGCAACGTCCTCCCTGACGAAGAGATAGTATACTTCGGCGATACGGCGAGGGTGCCTTACGGCACCAAATCGAAGGAGACCGTTACGCGGTTCTCGAAAGAGAATATCAAGTTCTTGTTGAGGTTTAACGTAAAACTCATAGTGGTCGCTTGCAATACGGCGTCCAGCTTGAGCCTGCCTGCGCTGGCGAGATCGTTTAGAGTGCCGATAGTGGGGGTTATAGGGCCGGGTGTCCGCAAGGCCCTGGAAGGCCGCAAGCGGGGCACAGTCGGCGTCATAGGGACGCGGGCGACGGTCTCGAGCGGGGCGTACGAGTCTTTATTGAAGAAGGTCGACCCTTCTATGAAAGTCATAAGCAAGGCCTGCCCTCTATTTGTGCCTATAGTTGAGGAGGGCTGGCTCGATAACGCTGTTACGGCCGATATAATAAAGGAGTACCTCGGTGAATTCAAGAAGAGAGGAGCGGACTCGCTCATACTGGGGTGCACCCATTACCCGCTTTTAAAACCGGCCATAAAGAGATATATGGGCAAAGGCGTAGAGCTTATCGATTCCGCTCTCGAGACGGCGAAGATGGTTAAAGAGATCCTGCGGGAGAGAGGGCTCATCTCGAAGAAGAGGCGCTCGCCGCGCCATAAATATTTCGTTACGGACGAGCCTTCCGCCTTCAAGAGGGTGGGCGAAAAGTTTCTCGGCGGCCGGATAGGGACTATAAAGAAAGTGAGGATATGAACATGTATGAAGTAGTCGTGAAGTCAGATTTCAGCTCGGCTCACAAGCTCAGAGAGTATAAAGGCAAGTGTGAGAACCTGCACGGCCACAATTGGCTGGTGGAGGCCGCGGTCTCCTCGAAGACGCTTAACAAGAACGGGCTTCTTGTGGATTTCCGCATACTCAAAGAGAAGCTAAAAGATATTCTTGAAGAGCTCGATCACACAAATCTCAATGAACTCGACGATTTCAAGAAGAAGAACCCCACTTCCGAGAACATAGCGAAGTATATATTCGACAGTCTCAAGGAAGAAGGGGTCTCCCCACAGAGGGTATCGGTCTGGGAGAGCGATACATCCTGCGCAACCTATTTCGGGAGATCGAGATGAGTCCTGAGCAAGCGACCCCTTCGATAGGCTCAGGGGAGCGCGCCGAAGGGCGATACATCCTGCGCCACGTATAGTAGATGAACCCCGTTAGACCTTATAGGTACAATGGGGGCAAGAGGAGGTCTGACGGGGTGAAAAATAAGAGAGCCGTTGTATTGCTGTCGGGGGGATTAGACTCAGCGACTACTCTTTTTATCGCCAAGCAGAGGGGTTACGAGTGTTACCCGCTCGTATTCGATTACGGACAGCGGCACAGAAGAGAGCTTAGGTCGGCTTCATATATAGCGAAGGCCGCCCGATGCAGGCCTAAAGTACTGAAGATATCCTTGCCGTGGCGGGGGAGTTCTTTGATCGGTAGAAAAGGCAGGCTTCCCAAGTCGAGATCTTACCGCGAGATCAAAAAGGGGATACCTTCGAGCTATGTCCCCGCGAGAAATACCATATTCTTAAGCTTTGCCTTAAGCTTCGCCGAATCTATAGGGGCACGGAAGATATTTATCGGGGCCAACGCGGTCGATTTCTCCGGTTATCCCGACTGCAGGGGGCCTTATCTTAAGGCTTTCGAGATGGTCATAAAAGAGGGCACAAAAGCGGGTGTGGAAGGCAGGGCGATATCTATCGAGGCGCCGCTGCTTCTTAAGACCAAAGGTGATATAGTAAAAGTGGCCGAGAGCCTGCGCGTTCCGTACAGCAGGACCTGGTCATGCTACAGGGGAGGAAAGCGCCCCTGCGGACAATGTGATTCATGCGTGCTTCGAAAGAAGGGTTTTGTGGAGGCGGGACTGGCGGATCCGCTTGTGAAAGATGAATAAAGACGCTTTAAAGGCCGATGTGATAGAGATATTCTCCTCCGTACAAGGCGAGGGGCCTTTTATGGGGGTAAAACAGATATTCCTCAGGTTCGCCAGGTGTAATCTGAATTGCAGGTTCTGCGACCTTAAGAAGCCGTTCTCCTCCAAAGAGTTTTCAGTTAGCAAGATGATAAGCATAGTAAAGCAGATATCGCAGAACAGCGGGGAACACCACTCGATCTCGCTGACAGGCGGCGAGCCGCTTATGTACAGAGATTATCTAAAGGCCCTTTTGCCCGAACTTAAGGAGATGGGGCACAAGATCTATTTAGAGACCAATTCGACCCTCGTTGACAGCCTAAAAGATGTATTGGACTTAGTAGATATCGTAGCCGCAGACTTTAAGCTGCCCAGCTCTACTGGGGTCGGGGAGTACTGGCGCGAGCATAAGGCATTTATCGGCCTGGCAAAAAAGAAGAACTGTTTTGTAAAGATAGTGATAACAAACCAGACAGAGGCCAAAGACGTAAAAAAGGCGATTGATATAATATCCAAAGTGGATGGTAACATGCTCATGGTGCTGCAGCCTGTCTGGCCCGTAGAAGGCGTAGAGCGGGCCAAGAACAAGCAGCTGTTCGACTATCTCTTTCTCGCAGAAAAGAGACTTAAGAACGTGAGGATAATGCCGCAGATGCACAAGGTATTGGGTGTGCGATGATCCTGCTTCGCCCATAAAAGAATTTCAGAGATGTTTTGGGCTTCGCAGAATAGTAGGAGTAGAGTCATATGAAAAAGAGTACTTACCGCGGATTACAGAAGGGCATACGCGCGTTAAAGACGCCGAAGATAGAGGCCTGGAAGAACGAGTATAGCGATAAGGATTATATCGTCGATCTCAATATCCCGGAATTCACATGTATCTGTCCCAAGACAGGCCTGCCGGACTTCGCGGTGATATATCTGCGCTACGGGCCGGATAAACGGTGCGTGGA
>JBDRDE010000014.1:0-4951 GCA_043821065.1 Candidatus Omnitrophota bacterium | reverse complement strand
CTTCTTTAAGAACTCCACTATCTCTCTTGTGACTCCGGAATGGATCGTAAAGAAGTCCACGCCTATGCGCGCCTGCCACTCCAAGATGGGCTCTATGTCCGACCAGCTCATGTCGGATATGACACCTCTCCTTAAGACGTTTGTTGCGACTTCATAAATTGGGACAGTCCCGACCGGGACATCCGATACTTCTATTACATTCTTCAGTACGCTGCGCAGTCCGCCTCCGACGGACAGGTCCATTATGGTATCAGCCCCGGCATCGATAGCGGTTTTAAGCTTCTCCAGCTCTTTCGCAATATCGGGATGTTCATCAGAGGTCCCTATATTGGCGTTGACTTTGGTGGTCAGCCCATTGCCTATGCCGCAGAGCCTCTTTATGTTATGGCCCGTGTTTTTGGGGATGACTATCCTGCCGTTGGCGACCTCGTTTATTATATAAGACAGCTCCTGGCGTTCTTTCTCTGCGACGTATGCTGTCTCGGCTGTCTGGATGTTTTTTTTCGCGGATTCTAGCTGCGTCATCTTGTAAGCATCCCTTCTGCCTCTCTGAGCTTGTTTACGTATGATCTGGTGGACTCGGTTATATTATTACTTTGCAAGATAGCGCTTGCCACCGCTATGGAGCCCGCTCCCATATTAAGAACTTCGTCCAGATTGCGCAGATCTATTCCGCCTATGAAGAAGGCGGGTATCCTTATCTCCCGCGAGACCATATCGATTATGTCGAGCCCTATGGCTTTTAGGGCAGGCTTTGTCCGGGTCTTAAATATGGGCCCGACACCTATGTAATCGGCCCCTTTTACCTGCGCCGCGCGGGCCTGTTCGATGTTGTGCGTCGAGATGCCTATGATCTTGTCAGCTCCCAGGAGCCTTCTCGCGCATTCATAGGGCAGGTCCTCTTGGCCGATGTGGACGCCGTCTGCCCCCGAAGCCATTGCTATATCTACCCTGTCGTTTATGATAAGGATAGCCCCTGTCTCTGTTGTCAGCTCACGTAATTTCAGCGCCTCGCGCAGTAAGGTGCCGTCATCGGACATCTTGTCCCTTAACTGGATCCATCTGGCACCTCCGGCAATAGCTTCTTTTGCTATACGGACTGTATCTATATTCCTGCCGGCGGTCTCTCTATCTAGTATTAACTGCAGCTCCCGCTTTTTCAATAAGCACCTTCTCCGCGCCGTATAACTTGAATCGTATCTTCTTGAATTTTAGCGCCGCCTCTTTGTCCAATATTTTTGAGAATTCTTCCAACACCCTTAGTGATTGTTTAGCTCTCTGCATATTGGCGCGCATAACGTCATAAGGATCTTCTCTCTTTAGTTCGCTGGGTACGGTAAACCTTCCCACATCCCCTTCAGGATCTCTCGCTTTTAACAAGGAGGCGTATCTTAGGCTCTTCGAGCCCGACAACGCCATGGCCGACTCATGTCTCAGATTCTTCAATATCTCTGTATGTCCGCGGTCTTCGAACATGAAGCGTGCCACCTCTTCGCAGACCCTTAATGCCTCAAGAAGCCTGTTGAGATTGGCGTCTATTATCCTAAGTATCTCTTTGTGCTTCATCTGGATCTCTTGACCTTTTTTAAAAGGGCAGTGGTAGAATAGCCCTTAAGAAATGGTATCGTCTTTACCCTTCCGCCGGACTTCATTACATGCCGGGCCCCTATGATCTCATCCTTCTTCCAGTCGGCCCCTTTCACTATCACATCCGGATCGAGTTTTTCCACTATTGCCCCAGGGTCATCTTCGCTAAACTTTGTGACAAAGTCTACCGACTCAAGAGCCGCGAGGATCTTCATCCTGTCCGTTTCGCTTGTGATAGGCCGGCCCGGCCCCTTGATCCTCTTGACCGACCGGTCTGAGTTTACGGCGACTATCAGTACGTCACCCTGTTTCTTCGCCTCTTCCAGATAGGTCACGTGTCCGGCATGGAGGATATCGAAGCAGCCGTTTGTAAAGACTATGCTCCTGCCGTCTCTCTTTAAGTGAGAAAGCTCTCTTTTAAGCTTTTTAGCGTCTTTGATTTTATCATCGATCATTAGCAGAGCCCGTCTTCAACCAATTCGCAGATAATGTGGCCGGCAGTCATATGCAGCTCTTGTATCCTGGGCGTATTGTCAGACGGGGCCATGAAAGCGATCGCGGCGAGCTTAGATATCTTTCCGCCTTGTTTTCCCGTCAGCGTTATGATCTTCAGCCCCATCTTTTGCGCAGATATAAGCGCTTCGTATACATTTTCAGCATTGCCGCTAGTTGAGATGCCAAGCGCTATATCGCCTTTATTGCCCAAGCCCTCCAGCTGCCTTTTGAAAGTGGAGCTGTACCCGTAATCATTGCCAAGAGCTGTAAGTGTGGAGGTATTTGTTGTAAGGGCGACGGCCGGTATGGGGGGTCTCTCCTTTTTGAACCTTCCGATCAGCTCCGCGACAATATGCTGGCTGTCGGCGGCACTTCCGCCGTTGCCGAAGACGATCAGTTTATTGCCCGCCTTCACAGCCTCAATTATAGCCGAAGCTATAGAGGCTATGGTCTCTGCCTGATTTTCAAGCATCAGCTTTTTGGCATCTATAGATTCGTTTAGTATTTTTTTTATCTTATCTTTCAAGATTATCCAACTCCCACAGGACTATCCGAAGAACGTCTCTGCCAATTTATAAAATTCTTTATCCACGGTCTTGAGTTCACCCACAGCGTCGCTCAGCGCGACCGCGACTATCTTGTTGCCTTTAAGGCTGGCCATCATGCCGAACTCACCCGCCAAGACCATCTCCATGGCCTTTATGCCGAATCTCGTTCCGAGCACCCTGTCAAAAGCGGTCGGCGTTCCGCCTCTTTGAATATGCCCCAAGACGGTTACCCGTGTCTCAAAACCTGTCATCTCCTCTATCTTGGTGCCCAAGGTATCGCCTATGCCTCCAAGCCGCACATGGCCGAATGCGTCTAGCTTCTCTTCCTGGAGAACGAGGTCGCCTTTTTTAAACTTCGCCCCCTCGGCTACAACTACTATGCTGAAGCTCTTCCCTCTATCCTTTCTCTTTTTAAGGACAGAGCAGACCTCTTCCAAATCTATCGGTAGCTCTGGGATCAATATCATATCCGCTCCGCCCGCCATGCCAGCGTGTATAGCTATCCATCCGGCGTGCCTGCCCATCACCTCGACGACCATTATTCTGTGGTGGCTCTCCGCAGTAGTGTGGAGTCGGTCTATAGCTTCCATAGCTATATTTACCGCGGTATCGAATCCGAAGGTATAGTCAGTGGCAGAGAGGTCGTTATCTATCGTCTTAGGGGCGCCGACAATATTTACATTCTCTTTATATAGTTTCGCAGCGACGCCTAGAGTGTCCTCGCCTCCGACCGCTATCAGGCAGTCAAGCTTCAGCGCTTTTATATTCTCTTTAACTTTTGATACCTCACCCTCTTGTTTATATGGATTGGTCCTGCTCGTTCCCAAGATAGTGCCGCCTTTTGGCAGTATCCCAGAGACGGAATCCAGGTCCAGGACGATGGTGTTCTTCTCAATAAGGCCCTTCCAGCCGTTCTTGATACCGAGTATTTCTATGTCTTCCTTTAAGGACCTTCTTACGACGGCCCTTATTACCGAGTTTAGCCCGGGGCAGTCACCGCCGCCGGTCAGTATGCCTACCTTCTTTACAATCTTTACCATTTGTTCCTCCTCAAGGAGCACATAATTTACGAAAATCGAGATCTTCGTAAATCATAAGCGCGAATTGACTCCGACGAGAATGTCTTACGAGTCGGAGTTACTATAGTTGCTCTCTATTCTTCCGAGTATTCGATCCCGCGAAACTGAGGCACTTCCTCTCTCTTCTCCTTTTCCGGGTGTTTCTTCTTCTTCGGTTCTTCTCTATCTATGAGCTTACTGATGTGGACCCGCACTATGATAGGCTCTTCGATCCCAAGCATGTCTTGGATGCGGTTCTTTACTATAGACTGTATCTTCTCTGTTATGTTTGGTATCGAGGTCTCCGAATATAGGACTATCTTTGTATCCACGATAACGGCCTTCTTCGTGGCCGAGACCTTTGGTTTTAATTCTTTTATCTCGGGTACCTGACTCGCAAGCTTCTTCATAAAGTCTTCTATGGCGGTCAAGGAGACCGTCACGCGTCCGTCAGGATTGTCGAAGGCGAGTGTCTTCTCGCGCTCTAGTCTGCCCAGCGCTACCTGTATGATCAACAGGCTCAATCCGATCAGTAATAGGCCCGCGAAGCCTGTGATAAGCCTGAAGTTTGGCTGGACATATACAAGCGTTATCGCGTCCATGAACTTCTCTTTAGGTATGAGATTGAGCGCGACCAGGATCAAAGCGGCGCCCACTAATACCAGTGTTACCGTGTAAAAGAATCTCGTGAAACCGCTTAAGATCTTCATCATGTCCCCCTATAGGTGGTTACTATTTTTTATTATCTTTAAACAGTTCTTCAACGAAACTGGTAGATATCTGCCCTCTCAAGAAAGAGGGGTTAGCAAAGACTTTCTTATGGAAAGGGATGGTCGTCTTTATCGGCTCGATTATGTATTCTTCCAGGGCCCTCTGCATGATCTTTATCGCTTCCATCCGGTTCTGCCCATATGTGACGAGCTTGCCTATCATAGAGTCGTAGTATGGCGATATCTCATACCCGGTATATATGTGAGAATCCAGCCTTACCCCCAGGCCGCCAGGAGTGTTGTACGAATGTATCTTTCCCGGTGAGGGCATAAAATCGTTATCAGGGTCTTCCGCGTATATCCTCGCCTCTATCGCGCTCCCGGAGAACTTTACCTGGTCCTGCTTGTGAGATAATTTCTTTCCGCTGGCGACCTTGAGCTGTTCTTTTATCAGGTCTATACCCGTTACCATCTCAGTGACCGCGTGCTCTACCTGGATCCTGGTGTTCATCTCCATAAAATAGAAGTTGTCGTCTTCATCCAGGAGGAACTC
>JBDRDE010000013.1:0-3283 GCA_043821065.1 Candidatus Omnitrophota bacterium | reverse complement strand
CTCTCTTGTCTTTCTCGCTATCTCTGCGCTTCTGGACATTGATCCTCCGTTCTATCCTGTGAGCGCCGGCAGGCCCCCTGCCGGCGCTCACTTGCTAAAGACTACGTTTCTGCGAACCATGCTGCAACACTAACTCAGTTATTTCTCGAATCTTACTTTTATCGACTGCTGGTGCTTATGCATGCCTTCTATATTGGTGAGCATCTGCACCGAGTCGTTCACCTTCTCCAGGGCCTTTTTGGAGTAGGATATTATGTGCGAACTCTTCACAAAGTCGTTTATGCCCAAGCCGGAGGAGAACCTCGCGCTTCCACCGGTGGGAAGGACATGGCTCGGCCCGGCTATATAATCCCCTACGGCCGCGGGGCTGTAAGGCCCTATGAATATAGCGCCGGCGTTCCTTATCTTCTTCAATATCCTGTTAGGCGATTTTATCATTACTTCCAGGTGCTCCGGCGCAAGCCTGTTCACCACCTCAGCCGCCTCATCGAGGTTCTTGACCAGCACTACATAGCCGTTGACGACCTCTTTCTTTATGAACTTGGCGAATTTTTTAGACGTGGTAACTAGAACAGAGAGCCCCATAAGGTGCTCGCTCTGGGCATCGAGGTCCGCTATCACGTAATCAGGGTTCGCGTACTGGTTCGCTATTATTGCAACCTCGCTCGGGCCCGCGAGCATGTCTATGTCAACATAGCCGAATACCTGCCTCTTCGCCTCCGTCACATATGAGTTGCCAGGCCCCACGATCTTGTCCACTTTTTGCATACTCTTGGTCCCGAACGCCATCGCCGCGATAGCCTGGGCGCCGCCGACCTTATACACCTCGTCCACTTTAAGAAGGTTCGCCGCCACAAGTATGTGAGGATCGACACTGCCAAATTTGTTTGGAGGAGTACACATAACGATCCTTTTGACGCCGGCTATCTTGGCCGGCAGGACTGTCATGTAGACAGTCGAGACCAAGGGTGCTGTGCCGCTGGGCACATAGACACCCACGGAGTCTAGAGGCGCTATCTTCTCAGCGAGAAGTATGCCGTCCTCCCTGTCTTTTATCTTCCAGGACTTTCGTATCTGCTTTTCATAAAATCTAGATACATTGTCTATGGCAGTCTTTAGGACGGACACAAACTCCTGTTTTATATCGCCATACGCGCCATTCATCTCGCTCTCAGTAACCCTGATACGCTTAGGCTGCAGCTTTATATTGTCAAACCTTCTGGTATATTTTATCAAGGCGTCGTCGCCGCGCACGCTGACATCGTCTATTATCTTCCTGACGCTTTCCTGAAGCCTCTTCTTCCTGTGGCAGTTCCTGTCGCACAGCTTCTGGAATTGCTTACTGTTAAGTTTTATGAGCTTCATGTCGTCTTTTCCTCTCTGATGATCTTTACAAAGCGCTCCAACGCTTTATCGAGACCCTCGGGCCGGGCCCCGCCGGCCTGCGCCATATCGGCGCGACCGCCTCCCGAGCCTCTGATAGCGTCCACGGTCCCTTTTATTATCCTGGAAGCGTCTAGGCCCTTCTCGACCAGATCCTGCGTAAGGGCGCAGACCAGACTCGCCTTCGACCGGTCTCTCGACCCTAAAAGTATGGCTGTCGACTTCGACCTCTTTTTTATAGCGTCTGTCAGACCCCTTAGGATGGCCATGTCGGCGCCTTTTATCTCGCTTGATATGACATGGATCCCCCCGATATCCGCCGCGTTGTTTATCAAACTATCTATATTATCCGCCATCTCTCCAAGCTTCTCGCTGACGCCCTTTTTCCTCGCCTTCTTGAGCTCTTTTGATAGATCGTCTATGGTCCTTGTGAGCGTGGGCTTGAGCTCATTTATCCAGACCCCTATATCAGTCTTGGCAAGTTTGTCTAAGGGCCTCTTGAACAATATATCCGATCTTACCAAAACCGGATTCAGGTAATCTCTTATTCTCTTGATAGTCTCTTTAGAGCCTCCTTCTAATTTCTCCATGCTGTCGATAGAGCGTTTATAATCCGATACGGCCTTGTCTATATCTTTTTTAAGCCATCTATATACAGCCTCGCCTGTAAGCGCCTCTATGCGCCTGACGCCTGACGCGATAGAGCTTTCGCTCAATATCTTGAAGGCGTCTATCTCGCCGGTCTTTTCAACATGCGTACCGCCGCAGAGCTCCATAGAGACATCGCCTATAGTCCTGACTATCACCTTATCCTTGTACTTTTCGCTGAAGAGGGCTACGGCCCCCGCGCTCTTTGCTTCCTCCAGATCCATCACAGCGGTCTCCACCGGTATCTCTTTATATATAAAGTCATTTACGATCTTCTCGACGCGCTCAAGCTCCCCAGGCTCTATCTTCTTTGGGTGGGTAAAATCGAACCTCAGCCTATCTTCATCCACCAGAGACCCATACTGCCGCACATGGTCTCCCAACACCTTCTTCAGAGAACTATGTAGAAGGTGGGTTGCTGTATGGTTCTTCTTTATGCCCTGCCTTCTCTTGGTATCTATCTCGGCCTCTACCTTGTCGTTTACACTGATCGTGCCGCTCAATATTACTCCTATATGGTCTATCGTATCCTCATACTTCTTCGCGTCCTCTACCCGGACCTTGAGCCCTTTGCCGGTTATAAAACCTCTGTCCCCGGCCTGCCCTCCGGCCTCTCCGTAAAAAGGGGTCGCATCGAGCGCTATATGGACCTGGTCCCCTTCACCGGCGCTCTTGAGGCGCTCGGTCTTTCCATCCTTCTCTCTCAATATACCCAGCACCTTAGCTGCTGACTTTGTCTGGCCATATAGAAATTTGGTCCTGAGATTGATATCAGAAAGTTTATCAAAGAATATGGATCCAGACACCTTACTCCTGTCACGGGAGCGCTCTTTCTGTTCCTCAAGAAGCTTGTCAAAACCCTCCGCATCCAGCTCCATCTTGCATTCAACCGCTTTCTCTTCTATAAGGTCTAATGGCAACCCTTTTTCGTCATAGTAACGGAAGATGAGCTCTCCGGGCACGACCTTCTTACCCAGATCTATGAGCTGGGCCAGGTCCTCCTCGAGGCGGGGAACCACGGTATTCAATATCTCTCTGATGTTATTCTCTTCGCTAAGGACTACTGACGCTATATCTTCCCGTCTCTTTGTGAGCTCAGGATAAGGCGCCTTCATCACCTTGGCCACTATGGGCACTATCTTAAACATGAACGGCTCATACACCCCGAGAGAGCGAGCTCTCTGCGAAGCCTTTCTTATAAGTTTTCTCACCACGAAACCTCGACCCTCGTTTGACGGACGAGCGCCGTCTG
>JBDRDE010000012.1:0-6645 GCA_043821065.1 Candidatus Omnitrophota bacterium | reverse complement strand
CTCGCAAACAACACCGAAAAGCTTATATCAAAGGCATAACTTAGCATCGCTTATATGATGCTATATCCAGGGCGATCAGAATAAGGCGGCATCAAAAAATTTTACCCACTACGTAGCTAGCACCAGGTGGCTTTAGGACTTGCGGTGACCCTGCACAATCTGAAAGATTGTGCAGGACTAGTCCTGTGAAATGCTTCGCATTTCGCAGGGGAAAATGGCGGAACTGACCGAGCGAGCCTGCATACGATGAGATACTTTAGACTATATCAAATCTTGCTATAAATTGATGTGCCACCCTCTATGCAGGCAAGCCCTGTTAGACCTTTCAGGTCTAACAGGACAAGCGAGGGAATTCCGCCAAATTTTCGAGCCGTCAAGCCCAAAGCCACGGGTAAAATTTTAGCCGCCGTTTCTGATCGGCCTGGATTGTGTGATTGCGTGGAATCTGCGTATTCGTGCCTTTGAGGGGTTGAAGTAGCCCATCATAAGATTGGGGAACTCTCTCTTTATATCTTTTATTGCCTCTTTTATGCCTACAATATCGCGGATTCTGCTTTTATGCCCCATCTCTCTCAAGTATCCTAACGGGTCAAAATTGAGATTTCTCCACTGTATCATATCTATCCTTCCTCTCTCTATCAGCCCCTTCAAGGCGCGAAGCTCATCCTTGGTATCGGTAAAGCCCGGGCTTATGAGATAGTTAATAGATACAAAACCGCTCCTAGCTTTGGCATTCTTTATGGATCTTATCACATCCGCGAAGGTGTACTTTCTAGGTTTATAATACCTCTCGTAGTAAATTCTTCTGGCACTATTAAGGCTCACTCTTATGCTGCCAAGCCCGACATCAAAGAGAGAGGATATCTCATCCGGCAAACTCGCGTTTGTATTCATATTTATCATCCCCTTGCCGGTCCTGGCCCTTATGATCTCGATGGCCCTCTTTATGGTCCTGTGCGCCAGCAATGGCTCGCCCTCGCAACCCTGGCCGAAACTTACCACAGGGTCTCTCACATTATCTATGTGATAGAGAGCCGTCTCGGCTATCTCTTCGGGCGTTGGAGTAAATTTTATCCTCGGCTGTGTGGCCGGGCATCCGCGCCGCGCCTGGTAAGAGATGCAGCCTATGCACCGGGCGTTACAATATGGCGAAGTAGGCAGCGGGGCCTCGTATCTTTTCAAGAAGAAGTTCTTCGCCGCGGGGCATCCATATAAAAGCGCGCACCCTTCGAGATGCCTGACCAGCCTGTTATTGGGAAATATCTTCCTCAGCCTCTTTGCGCCCCTTCTCACTTCACACATCTTCATAAGCCTTAAGTCCTGGCGCTTCTCTCTATCGACCCTGGTGGCGGCCACATGAAATCCGCCTTTATAAAATACAACCGCCCCGTATGAAAAGAGCGGCAGCGCCTTGGGCCTGCCTATCTCTACATACGAGGCGTTATGTTCTATGGTGAAACCCGGCGAGACAAAAGCGGCGACGGCAAGAAGCCCGTCCAGCGCCGTAAACCTGCCGGCGCTTGGGTCGTAGGCCACGGCGAGTCTATCCGGAAGCATAAAGAGTTCGCTTCCGTGCGGGAGGCTGATCAGGTCAGCGGGGCGCAGGCGGAAGAAAGAGCCCGCCTTCATTCCGGCGCCCTCCAGATCAGGGATACTGTATATATTCCCTTTATTATCGGATACGACTATCTCGGGCGTGATCCCCAATGTCAACCCGGCCCCATCAATCGACCGCTTGTTCTATTTCGTATTCATCTAATACGCCATCGTTATTCAGATCGTAGTTCTCCATGAACCCTTTCATCTCCCAGGCCTCGACATTACCGTCACCATCGGAGTCCATGACATCGGTTATATCCTCATTGTCTGTGGAGACATAGACCCCGTCGTAATTTCCGTCTCTCCGGTTGAGCCATAGCAGCCTGTCCTTGGCGTTGACCACACCGTCATTATTGAGATCGTGCGTATTCTTATATTTCCGCGCATCCACCCTGTCTTCTCTTCTCTCCTGCCTTATCTCCTGCTTTATGTCATGCCGGCGCTCTCTTACCTGCCGCCTAGTCGGCTCGGCCTCGATATCCACGGGCAACGCGGTTAATGTTAAAGCGAACAGAAACGCGACAGATAAAAAACTCTTTGCTATTTTCATAAATACCTCCTTAATGAGCACATCCATAAGTGCGAATTAACTCCGACGAGTACGCTTGCGTGGCTTACGAGTCGGAGTACTAGTGAGACCATTCATATGGTCGAATTACTCTCCTATTATCTTTACCAATACACGTTTTCTGCGGCGGCCGTCGAACTCTCCGTAGAATATCCGCTCCCATGGGCCGAAGTCCAGCCTTCCTTTCGTAACGGCGATCACCGTCTCGCGCCCCATTACGGTCCTCTTCAGGTGGGCGTCGCCGTTGTCCTCTCCAGTAAGGTTGTGCCTGTACCGCGATATGGGTTCATGCGGGGCAATGGCCTCAAGCCACTTTTCGAAGTCATCATGGAGGCCCGGCTCGTTATCATTTATAAAGACGCTTGCGGTGATATGCATGGCGTTTACAAGGCAGAGGCCTTCCTTGATCCCGCTCTTTTTCACAAGCCCCTCTATTTCCGGTGTTATATTGAGAAGCTCTCTTCTCTTTCGCGTATTGAACCATAAGTATTCTGTATAAGACTTCATGGCACTACTCCATCGAGACACGGTTCATACCCGCGCCCTTGCTGTGGTACATCAGCGCGTCGGCCCTCTTCACTACGCTCTCGTCGGTATCATACGCATGCGCCGTAGAGGCTCCCATAGATACGGTAACACGGATGATCTCCTGCCCCTCGGTAATGCTCGACTCCTCTACAAGCCTTCGAAACCTATCGGCTACAAGAAAGAGCTCCGCGTCCCGCACGTTGGCTATGATCCCCAAGAACTCCTCGCCGCCCCACCTGCAGAAGGTATCGAACGGCCTCGCGCTCTTTTTTAATGTGTCGGCTACCATCTTGAGCACCTTGTCGCCTATCTCATGGCTGTATTTATCGTTCACGTCTTTGAAGTGATCCACGTCTATAAAAAGTATGCCGAAAGGCCAGTTATATCTCTTAAGCTCGTGCAGCCTGGACCGCAGGGTTACTTGGCCGTATCTTCTATTGCCCAGCTCTGTAAGCGGATCGAGCATAGCGAGCTCTTTGAGCCTTTCATTTCTAGCGCGCTCATGAACAGCTTCTGTATTGTCGCTGAATACCTCTATCGCGCCCGATACCTTTCCTTCACAGTCCATTATGGGAGCCATCCGGGTAGATACATACACCCTGTGGCCGTTCTTGTGGCGGAGAAAGAGCTCTTCCTCGCACGCTGTACCCTTATCCCAGACTTTAGCAGCGGGGCAGAGTCCGCTCAGGCAGAGCTTCTTGCCCTTATGATTTAGGTGCATCAATAGCCCGTCGGAACACTTCTTGCCCATGACCTCATCGGCCTTATACCCTGTGAGCTTCTCCGCGGATCTATTCCAGTAGGATATCTCCTGGTTATTGTTTAAAATATAGACCCCGTCATATATATTGTCTAAGACGGCCACACAGAGATCTTGATTCATGCTCCAGGCAGGGGCGCACTTCGGCGCGCTCTCTCTCAAAATCTTCTTTTTTGATCTCTTCATTCTACCCCCTTTTCACCTATCAGGATCTCTTGTTCCTATTTATATTGAGCAGCGCCCGAACATTCTTTAAGAACGTGACAAACTCCACAGGTTTAGAGACATAGAAGTCGGCCTCGTAGTCGTAGGCTTCCTGTATATTCCTAAAATCATCTATCGCTGATAAGATGATCACAGGCAGGTTCTTATCGATATCCTGCCTTATCTCCTTAAGGACGGCGTAACCGTCTTTTTTCGGCATCCTGATATCACATATGACCATATCCGGTTTCTGCGACTTCGCCTTCTCCACACCCTCCACGCCGTCAGTGGCCTTTATAACATCGTACCCATGTCTCTTGAGCGCAGACTCAAGCAGATCCAGGAAGTCTTTTTCGTCGTCTATTATAAGTATCTTCTCTCTCTTCACGTCAACCCTCCTACGAGCCGGTGCGATACGCGCCGAAAGGATATACCTTTACCGCCCTTTCCGGGCGGACAGGGCACTTGTTCTGGCATATGCCGCATCCAACGCACAATGAAATGTCTATATATGGCTTGGCGATGATCTTGCCGCCCACCATCTCCATCTTTAACTTAATTGCCTTATCAGGAATAGGGCAATGCTCCTCGCAAACTATACACTCCCTGTTCTGGGACCACGGTATACATATGGACGTATCTATCTTCGCCGTGCCCAGGCGCGTGGTCTTCTTCTTTTTAAGAGTGAGGCGCGGTATGGCCCCTGTGGGGCAGGTATTGCCGCATAGAGTGCAGAGATGCTCGCAATGCCCTATCTCGGGGACAAGCCTGGGTGTCCAAATGCCTGAGATGCCCGATTCCATGAACACGGGCTGGAGGCCGTTAGTGATACATACCTTCATGCAGTTGCCGCACCGCACGCAGCGATCGACGAACTCCTCTTCCTTGAGCGCTGCAGGCGGCCTTATAACTCCGGACGCGCCATAAGCGTCACTGCCGCGCCTATTGATAAGACCTGTAAGAAAGAGAGATGACGCCCCCAGCAGAAAGAGAAAGCCTCTCCTGGAAATACCGCTCCGGCCGATCCTCTCCCTATCGAGTCTGCCCTTAAAGATGGGCATGCCAAACCGTGTCACATGCGGCTTGCAGCTATATACGCAGTCCATGCACAGTACGCACTCGCTTTTCGAATAGCTCATATCCTCTCTTATGGCCCCGGTGCGGCAGCGCGATCTGCAGATCCCGCACTTGGTACATTCATCAACTATCCTCTCGAGCGGCGAATATCGTGCCGCTAGAGAATATAGAGCGCCCAGAGGACATATGCCTCTGCACCAGAACCTCTTTAAAAAAAGAGGGCCTGCGGATATGAATAAGAAGAGGATCAGGATCAGCGTGGAATTGGGAAAGTAACCGGTCTTTGCCCCTAGCACAGATCCTTTCAGGGCGCGATATAGATCTTGCAGGGGCTCGTAAAAATCGGTCGCCCTTATCGCGTATTGAAAGGCCTTGTCAACCAGCAACGTTATTGTCGGTATAAGATTGAGTGAGACAAATCTCGCCATAATAACAATGGGATCAAGTATCCAGGCGGCCTGCGTGCCGACAAGTGCAAGTAGTATTATGGCGGTGAGGATGATATACTTGACCCTGCTCAGCCTTTTATTCGATCCGTCTTTTAGCTCTAAACCTCTCTGCCTCAAAGCCCCCATGCCGTCTATCGTCGTACCTAATGGGCATACCCAACCGCAAAAAAACCTCCCAAGGATCAGAGTAAGGGCTATCAGGATGAGGCATAAGAGCGTCCCATTCAGCACGATCCTCTGGCTTATGGATGTAATCAGGATTATAAGAGGGCTTGCCTTGAAGAACGTATCCGGATGCAGCGCCCCTTTGAGAGGATAGGTGGTAGACCAGAGTATGTAGATAAAAAGACCGAGGAAGAAAACTTGAGAAGACCTTCTTAAAAGCACGAGTTTTTTCATATTAATAGTCGGTAGTCCGGAGTCCGTAGTCCGTAGTGCAACTTGAAAAAAGGCATTTTAAAAATATTTTTTGTAAACATCTATTTTTTACCCGAGCTCCTAACTCCGGACTCCGGACTCCAGACTCCGGACTTTTATATTTATACTACTATCTGCGCGATATCGGCGCTGTCTATATTGTGATTGCCGAAACTGCGTCTAGCCGCTTCCGCGATATACGGCACACTGAAAGGATCCCTGCCTGCCAGCTTCGCGGCGTATGTGTCCGCCAGCGTGGGATCGGTGGCAACTATGAGCCTCTTCATATCGACAACATCCTTTAAATTCCCTCCGCTGGGGCCGTGGGCCACAAGGACCCTGAAGGCGTCGATGACGGTAAGTTCAGGGCTCATGAAATCCGTAAGGTCGACAAGCCTCTTTCCTATGTCAGAGTGTATAGCGCCGCGGTCGCCTCCGCAGACCCCCCATGAAGTTCTTCATCGAAAGGGTAAGGTTTGCGAGGCCATGGTCCTTAAGGACCGGCACATTTATAAGCGTATCGCACTCAACGGCGTCCCTGTAGATCGGCCAGCCGTCCATAAGGCTCTTATAGCTAAAACGCGCTTTTACATAATTCCAATCATCCACAAAATATACTTTCGCGTTCTTCTCTTCCGCGGCCTTCTTTATGCCGCTATTTATATAACAACGCTCTGCGGAGTTGCAGGTCCTGTCGAAGACATTGACCCTCTTGGCCCCCGCCTTATAGCAAAGCTCTACGAGAGCCGCCACTACCAGAGGGTTTGTATTGGCTGCCTGCTCGACCGTCCGGTCCCAGGCCATATTGGGCTTCACGACTACGGTATCGCCCTTCTTGACAAAGCGCCCCATTCCGCCCATCTTCTCTATGGCCTTTACGGTCATCCTATATGGGTCGGATCCTTGCGCGACTACCAGATCATGATCGCCTTTTATGCCCTTCTTCCTCCTGCCGCTAACGGCTGGATCTTCCGCCTTGGCGCGCCACGGGAGATAGGCTCCCCCTGCAAGGGCCGCCAGCCCGGCCATCATAAATTTTATAA
>JBDRDE010000011.1:0-5180 GCA_043821065.1 Candidatus Omnitrophota bacterium | reverse complement strand
TGAGACCACTGGACAACTTCCTTATCCGTATTACAGATAAGTATCTATTTCAGAAGAAATACGACTACAAAGAGCTGCTCAGGACATTTACGACAGAGGTGCTTACAGTCTTGGATATAAAGGAACTGGTACAGCTTACCGTACAGAAGATCTCAGATATCATGAGGATGGATAGCTGCGGTATACTCCTTTTGAATGCGGAAAGGCAGAGATATGAATTAGCGGCTTCGGTGGGCATATCGAGCAAAAAGAATGTATTCGACCTTGACAATACGCTGGTCACTTTTCTTAACAGGACAAAGCTATACCTTTCCATAAAAGACCAAGGAGAAGAGTCGAAGCTTCCAAGTAGGATCCTGACCGATATGAACAAGCTCAAGCTTGAGATAGCTGTGCCGCTTATCGTGCATGAAGAGATGATAGGCGTTCTTACCCTTGGCAAGAAGAAATCAGACGAAAGCTATACACAGGACGATATGGACATACTGATCCCGCTGGCAAGGACGCTCTCTATCGCTATTAACAACGCCGAGATGTTCGACGAGCTGGGAAAGACCCAGGCAGAGGCAGCCCAGCGCGAGAAGATGGCGGTTATAGGGACATTGGCGGCCGGCATAAACCACGAGATATGCAATCCGCTGGGCATAGCCCGTGGCCAGTGCGAAGTCTTTCTTCTGAACGCCCAGGATGGTCTCTATAAGAACAGATCTAAAGATGAGCAGATATTTGAAGCTATGAACATCATGCATAAGGTGATAAAAGAGACCGACAGGGCTACAGCGATCACAAAGAAGCTCTCCAGCTTTGCCAAGCCCGGCTCTGGGGATCTGACCGAAGATGTAAATATAGCTAACGCTGTTGATGAGGTCATCTCGCTTATAGGCCACGAGCTTAAACTGGATAATATAGAGGTTATCAAAGAGATACCGAAAGACCTCCCTCATATACGGGCCGATTACAAGCAGATCCAAGAGATATTCTTTAATCTCATTAGAAACGCCGGACAGGCGATAAAGGATAAGGGCCGTATCACCGTGAGAGCAAACCAGATAGACGGCAAGGTCTCAGTCGATATCATAGATACGGGCCATGGAATACCGGAGGACAGGCTTCAGCAGATATTCAATCCATTCTACACGACAAAAGCCCCCGGCAAAGGGACCGGCCTTGGATTATTTATTGTCAAACAGATCGTAACCAGGAACAAGGGTACTATTTCCGTAAAGAGCGAGGTAGGGCGGGGGACTACATTCAACCTTACATTTTCCTTACCTCAGATGGTGGATAAATGAAGAAAGCGAAGATACTGACTATAGATGATGAGCCGGACTTTGTAGCGCTCCTTAAGAACTATTTTTCTATTAGGGGGCACGAGGTCTTTACGGCACTACGCGGTGGTGATGGTATCGAGATAGCCGGCAGGGAACGCCCGGATGTCATATTGGTTGACTTAAAGCTCCCCGGGCTAGATGGCGATCAGATACTCCGCGAAGTCAAGAAGGTCCACCCCGGCGCGAAGACCATCATGATAACAGCCTTTAAAGATGACGGGGGCGCGAAACAAAAGGCTCTTGCTGCCGGCGTATACGCGTATTTTGAGAAACCGATCGCTTCTTTCAAGACTCTGGAAGAGACTGTGAATAAGGCGGCCGAGGAGGGAAAGTAGATGGTAAAGATCTTAGTCGTAGATGATGAGAAGGATATATGCAACTTCGTCCAAAACTTCTTTAGCCTGAGGGGATACAAGGTTTTTACGGCTAATAACTCGGATGAGGCCTTCATAGTGGCCGATAGAGAGGACCCGCTTATTATCCTTCAGGATATAAGGATGCCCGGGAGAGACGGCATAGAGACGCTCAGGATCATGAAGGAGAAGAGACCGAACAATAGAGTGATCATGGTGACAGGTGTTGATGATATGGCCAAGATGGAAGAGGCAAGAAAGCTGGGTGCCGATACGTACATTACAAAGCCTTTGATCCTAGAGGACCTGGTAAAAGCGGTAACTGAAGCGGCCCCTAAACTAAAACCCAATGGTTGATCATGGTAGAAGAGTTTAATAACGACCAAGACCGCGAAACCTGGAGACACTTCCACAACCATCTTGTAAACCATATACAGGAGAGGCCGCACATCCTTCCCTCTGGGAGGATCAAGACAAAGGCCAAGATCGACCACCGCCAGGTCATTGAGAACGCTTCGAGAAGCATGATACGTTTCAAAAACCCGGAGCGCCTCATCAAGATGATAGTCCGCGTGATCACAGAGCAGGTAGGCGTGACGCACGCTGGAGTTTTGCTCCACAAAGATCTCAAAAAATCTTACGTCCTGATAGACAGCAAGGGCGAGATAGGCCATAAGATACCCGTGGGGTTTATCAGGATACCCAATCACAGCCCGCTTATCAATATCTTCTCTGAAAGGAGATCGCTCCTGCTGGACGAGAGAGGGGTTCTCTCGCACGACAATCTCAAGGTTTTACTCAAAGACAAAGAACGCCTAAAGAGAGATACCAATCTAAAGAATCAGATAAATCAGATAAGAAAAGAGATGGAACTGCTCAATGCCAGCATATGCATCTCGGCGTATTTTAAGAAGAAGATGCTCGGAGTCCTGGTGCTGGGGCCAAAGATATCCGGCCGTAAGTTCGACAGCGACGAATTGGGCTTCTTTGTGACGCTCGCCAATGACGCCGCTATGGCCATAACGAACGCGCAGCTTATCGAGAGTCTCCAAGGAAAGATAAAAGAGATAGAGGTCTTGTACGAAAAGGAGCACAGGATCTTTATACATACATCCATAGCCCTTGCCGCTGCCATAGACGCCCGCGATCCATATACCGCCGGGCACACAGAGAGAGTAACGCATTACTCCCTGTGCATAGCGGATGAGTTTTTAAAGGCCTTGAAACCGACCAGTTCACCATATATAAAGGACAATTTCAAAGAGAATCTACAGATAGCCGCGCTCCTGCACGATATAGGGAAGATAGGCGTGCGGGATAATATCCTCAATAAGAAGAAAAAGCTTAATAAGCAGGAGGTCAAGGCCATTATGATGCACGCCGAGATAGGGGCCGCGATACTCCAGCCTATAAGAGAGCTAGGCGATATAATAGCCGCTGTAAAGTACCACCAAGAGAAGTTTGACGGCTCAGGCTACCCAGGTGGCCTAAAAGGTAAAGATATACCCATGATGGCCCGCATAATAGCCGTAGCCGATACATTTGACGCTGTTACTACTAACCGGCCATACCGCAGGAAGAGAAGGGCCCCTGAAGCCGTAAAAGAGATTAAGAAGTGTTCAGGAACGCAGTTTGATCCGGATATAGTGGACGCCTTTGTAAAGGCCTATGATAAAGGCGCCCTAGTCTAACTAAATTTATTTGCCTTCTCGATTTGCAAATCCCCTAAATATCGTATATACTTCTATAACGTATCGTATTTTATTGTATTTTAATGTCTATTAATATAGGAGATAGCCATGAAGAGACCTTTATTCATATTTTTAGCGATTTTCACGCTCTTGTTTGCTATTACCACAAGAGCGCATGCGAATGCTTACAAGACCTGGGGTGTAGGTTCGAGGAGTGTTGGTATGGGAGGCGCTTTCATAGGCCAGGCTGACGACTGGACTGCTATATATTGGAACCCCGCAGGTCTTACACAGTTAAAGAAGTCCGGAGCGAGTGCCGAACCCGGATACTTGTATCTCAAGATGACAGACGGTAACTCAGCGAGGAACTTCAGTCCCGCTGCCCTAGGTGACCACCTACAAGGCGATACCTTTCTTAACGCTTACGGCGCGTTTGGGTTTGAACCCGAACAGTTCGATAGAAATAGTTCTGTTTATTCAGGCGCAAGCCCTGCAAGTGCTTTTGGTGCCTTTGCGTCGATCGAGCCTGTCACTATAGCGATAGGTATGTATACACCTGCCGGTCTTCAAATAGACTTGGCATCTGAGGTAGCGGATGCCGCCAACGCTAACGCTCGTATTGAAATGAGTTTTCATAGCTCAGTAAAGGTGACTTCATACAGCGTGGCAGTAGGCGTGCCCGTACATAAGAAGGTCTCAGTGGGATTAGGAGTGAATATACTCGCCTTGGAAACAAACATAAACGCGAAGAAGCGGTATTTCAACGCAGCGCTACCCGACTATGATTTTAGATATAGAGAGAAGTCCTTCGGAATCGGTGCCGAACCGATCATAGGCGTAATGGCGAATATCACCGATAAACTTCAAATAGGCGGTGTATACAGATTTGGGGCCAAGATCCAGTCGCTCGGACAAGCAGAGGCCAGGCACACAGCTCTTGGCGTGAATCAAGACAGTCCATATAGGCAGACCTATTATTATCCTTCAAGCATGGGTGTAGGGCTTGCCTATAACCCATTCCCAAAATTCACACTTACAGCTGACTGGGAATACACCAACTGGCGCAAATTGAACCGTAAGATCACATACGATCGCAAAGACCTTGTCATGTCAGATGTCGATTTCGACTGGGAGTGGACAGGTAGTAGCAACTACAGTGTCGGCATGGAGTACGACCTTCTTCCATATCTTTCTCTAAGAGGCGGTATCCGCTATGACGAATCGCCGTTGTCTGATACCAGCGTAAGCATTACAAACGTGGTAGATGTTGATAAGGTTTGGTATACAACCGGTATAACCTTCGCAAAAGATAACTATAGCCTAGACTTTGCATACGCGTACACATATGGAGAAGATACCATACTTGGCGAAGACTACTCAATCCTCGCGCATAATGTAATGCTAGGGGCTAAGTACCAATTCTAAGGTAGCGACAGGATATATTTTTGAAAAGTATCTTTTAAAGCGCAAAGCAAGAAAGTGTTATAGAACATCCTAATGTTATATTACTCTATCTCTGCGCTAATCAACGGAATTACAAGCACCGCACTAGGCATCTTCGTATATTTGAATCTCACCCGAAAGAACAAAAAATATTTCACCATTGTCATATTCTGTTTCTCAATAACCCTCTGGAGCTTTTCTTAAGAAAGTTATAAAACATGTCTGAAAAAATAGTATATTCACTTTTGCCGCTTACATCTGCTGTGATTACACTGTTGCTTGGCATCTTTATTTTTTTTAAAAACAAAAAATCCAGTTTAAACTTAAGCATGAGCTGTCTTTGTTTTGCTGTATTCATATGG
>JBDRDE010000010.1:0-3591 GCA_043821065.1 Candidatus Omnitrophota bacterium | reverse complement strand
ATCATGCCTCGTATGAGGTGTTAGAAATATACCATACGTACATATGTTAGTCAAGTGATTTCTTGAACTTTTTTTAAATCGTGAAATAAAAATATAGGCTTTTTCCAGAATGATTATTTGGGTATTATCCTAACATATTGTCTCTTACCGACTTGCAGCAACACTTCTCTCTTAGATAATTCAAAATTTAGTTCTTTAATTACGGTAAAATTATTTGCCTTTTCGTCTTTGATCCGGACCGCGCCCTGCTCGATAAGCCTTCTGGCTTGGCTCTTTGACGCCGCGCAGCCGGAGAGTGTTATCGCGTCAACAAGGCTGAGGGTCTCGCCATTCCACGCCACATTTTTAGTCTCAGCTACCTCTAAAAAGGCCTCCACTGATTCCTTGGCAGACCTTGTTACATGCTTCTTGTCGAACGCATCTTTAGCGGCCTGCGCGGCCTTCTTGCCATGGTACTCCTCTGCTATAGCGCAGGCGAGCGCCTCCTTGGCCTCCTTTGGGTGCACCTCTTTAGGGAGCTCATCATCAGTCAGCAGCTCGTAATAGTTGGCCATAAGCTCATCCGGGATAGACATTACCTTGCCGAATATCTCCTCAGCAGGCTCATTTATGCCTATATAATTATTGTAGGACTTACTCATCTTCCGGGTACCATCTAGGCCCACCAATAGAGGCATAGTAATAACAACTTGCCGCTCCACACCATAACGCTCCTGTATGGTCCTGCCCATGAGCATGTTGAATTTCTGGTCGGTCCCTCCGAGCTCCACGTCGGCCTTAAGCTCGACGGAGTCATACGCCTGAAAGAGCGGGTATAAAAATTCAAGAAAACTTATATCCTGGCCGCTCTTAAACCGCTTGCTGAAATCGTCTCTCTCGAGCACTCTCGCTACGGTCTGCTTGGAAGCGAGCTCCGCGATGTCATACGGCGTCATCTTGCCGAGCCAATGTGAGTTGAAGACGACCTTGACCTTCTTCATATCGAGTATCTTCGATACCTGTTTCTCATAAGTCTTGGCGTTCTCCAGCACCTCCTCCCTTGTCAGGCGATTTCTGGTAGCCGACTGGCCGCTGGGGTCGCCGATCAAGCCAGTAAAATCCCCTATCAAGAACATGATGGTGTGACCTAACTCCTGGAAATGCCTGAGTTTACGCAGAAGGACGGTATGTCCTACGTGTATATCTGGGGCGGAGGGGTCGAAGCCGGCCTTGATGATAAGTGGTTTACCTTTAGCCAGCTTCTTCTTCAGTTCATCAAACTGTATAATTTCGACTGTGCCACGTTTTATAAGCTTTAATTGTTTATCGATATCACACATCATGGCGCCTAAAACCCTCAACGGTCAGTACTTTGTTCTTGCCGCTCTTCTTCGCTTTATAGAGGCCGGCGTCAGCCCTTCTTATAAGAGTATCCGCGTTATCGCTCTCCAAGTAGCTGGCCACCCCAATGCTCGCGGTCACCTTGATCGCGTTATCGCCTTCTTTTATAACGAGATCTTCCACGTTCTTCCTTACCTTATCCGCCGTTATAACTCCGGTGGAAAGCGCAGAACCTCTCAAGACGATCAGTATCTCCTCACCACCATACCTGGCGACTATATCAGATACGCGAACCGTCTTTTTGATCACATCCGATACCTCTTGCAGTATGGTATCGCCCGTCCTGTGGCCGTATGTGTCGTTGATGCGTTTAAAGTCGTCTATATCTGCCATGAGGACACAGAACTTCCTGTCCAGCTCTATCTGCGCCAGGTGGCATTCGGTATCCAGGACTATCCTCAAGTATCTCTTGTTGTACAACTTTGTCAGGTCATCTACAAGCGATATCCTGAAATAGTGCTGCTTCTCCAAGGATATACTCAAAAAACTCAAGACCGAGACGACAGTATATGTTATAACGAAAGAGAGGATGGGTAAAAAGTAGTATATCCATATCGATCCTTTAAAAAACAAAAACGAGACCATAAAAAATATCGGCGCTATAAGGAGCGTCATCATATTTTCTCTCAAGGTCTTCCTCTCCGAAAAGAGCTTGGCAGGTATAAACGCCATAAGATAAATGAGCATCCACGCAATCCACGTCGGAGGAAACTTTATAAACCGCTCGCCCAGCATATTGTCTATGGCGGTGGCTAGCACGCCTATCCCCGGGTATTCAGGCTCAAGAGGGGTGGGCTTTATATCATACAATCCGACCGCCGTTACGCTGACAAGACAGATGCTGTCTTTGAACCTCCTTACATCTATGTTGGGAGGCTCGCCGTCTTTTATGGCCTTATAGGCGTTTATCACTTCAAGGAAAGAGTAGTGCAGGAAGGTCTCACCCCATCTACCCACCCAGTTTATAAGCATCTTGTTATTATCCAGCATGGGTATGGATATCGTTTTATGGCCGTTTGACAATGTGAGGCTATCCGACATGAAATTAGTGACAGTAAGCCCCATGTAGTCGATGGCCATCTTCAGCGCCATATGATAATAGATATTCGACTCCGTAATAAAAAATAGCGGTATCCTTCTTAAGACACCGTCAGCATCGGGATATATGTTTATAGACCCTACGCCTTTCGCCTTAGCGGAAAACCGCTCCAATGGGGATACGGCCGAGTCTCTTCTGACCGACCTTCTTGTGAATACGAAGGGGAGGTAGGCATTGTCCGATTCCTCGATAGCCTTGCTAAAAGCGGCGTCATTCTCCTCGGTGGAAGGCTCTGAGAATATCATATCGAAGAAGACCTGTTCGGCGCCGAATGACTTTAGGATAAGGGCGAGGGTGGCGTGCCATTTCATCTCCCAAGGCCACCTTCCCACCTTTTCGATATTTTGATCGTCTATCTCTATTATGATTATCTTATCGCTGTATGACTGGGCACCCCTCATGCGGAAAAAGAGGTCGAAGGCGCCCAATTCGAAACGCTTTAAACCGATAGTGTTGGATAATAATACTACGGTGGTGGCCACTATAAAAGCGGCGATATGCCTTCTCAGCCAGGTAGGATACTCCGCTCTCAATCTTCCTCCGAATCATCCACTTCTAGATCTGGTACGCCGCCCCTGACTCCGACGACAGTGGTTGGCGCAGTAACCTCGAACTGCTCGGATTCCGAGTGCAGTTTCTGGGCCTTTTTGAGCACATTGCCCAGGCCCAGTTCAAGGAGGGTCGAGTGAGAACTCGTATACTCTTCTACTTCAAGGTCTGTGAGCATGAATTGGGGATCCTCGCTAGTCGTTGTGTCGATAGTCTCGATATCGCAGACGGCGCTCGATGAGGGCTGCTGATCGGACTCTGTCTCTTTCGCGGCATTTTCTCTCAGCAGCGCGTCCAGTTCGGCTGAGATCCATTCACCGTCTACGGCTGTAGACTTTGCCTCTCCGGCAAAAGTGAATGATGCGGCACCCATTATCAATATAATAATACCGGTCACACACAAGATCTTCATGTCTCTTCACCTGCCCCTTGTCATTAACTATACACATAATATACCTAAATGTCAACTCTTAGGCAAAGTACCTAAAAAGAGCCTATAATCATGCCTACACTAAAATTATATCATATATCGACTACAATACAAGACTATAAAACTAGACTTT
>JBDRDE010000009.1:0-9365 GCA_043821065.1 Candidatus Omnitrophota bacterium | reverse complement strand
CTCTCTTGAGAGCACATCGGTGAAGTTCTTGAGCCTCTTCGCCTTGATGTTGAAATAGCCGGCCGGCCGTATAAGCCTGGCGATTTTTGCGGTCTTCGCGCGGGATAGCGTGGAGGGTTTTAACATCCCCTCTCTTTTTAGGTTGACTATGGCCTTCTCCACATTGACCCAGGCGGTGTTCTGAGTGAGTATGGCGCCTACTATCACCTCAAAAGGGGTCTCTCCGGGCCACCAATGGCGCGGGCCGAAGGTTTTGTGGAGCTTGTTGTATATGTTGAGCAATTTCTTGCTGGTATTAGATTGCTTCGTCGCTTCGCTCCTCGCAATGACGATTGCGAATGTTACCGCTTGTCCCACACGGGACAGATCGACTTGTAGTCGCACCAGTTGCACAGACGCCCCGGGGTGGGCTCGAACTCTTCGGCGTGGATCTTTGTGCCTATGTCTATGATCGTCTTCTTCGTCTGATCGTAATCCTCTTTATTCCTGGTGGAGGTCACCTTCTTATTGGGATTTACATAATAGAAGCTCACCATGGTGGGGTTTAGCTTGAGCACCTCTTTACACGCTAAGGCGTATATACTCAGCTGCAGGCTGTTCTGGGCAAAGTCTTCGTCTTTGGGTTTGCCGGTCTTATAGTCTACGATCTCCACCTTCTTACCTTCCAGTGAATCTATCCTGTCTATCCTCACGTCGAGCACAAATGGGCCCACCTTAAGGTCGACCTTCTTCTCCAAAAATAGCGGCGGCTTGCCGAACATCGCCTTATGCTTGTCGTAGAAGACCTCGAGCGACTTCTCCCCGGTCTTCCTGTAGTTCGCTTCATCCATCTTGCTCGTAAAACCAAACTTATTCCAGTGTTTATCCAATATCTTAAAGAGAATACCCTTGTCGACCTTCTTACCCTCCTGCACGAGCGTAAAGAAATCCTCGAGAGTGGCGTGTATGCTGGAGCCGAATGTGAGGGCATTACGCCTTCGGGTAGGGATCCTGTATACATAGCCGAATTTATACTTTAGCGGGCAGTTCTGGTACATGTCCAGCTGCGTATAACTGAGCTTTCCGGGCTTGGGGAGCTTGTACTCCTCATTCTTGCCCTCGATCCTTTTGAGCCTGTCGAGAAGGGTATTTCCTATGCGGCTCTCTATATCATCCGACGGCTCTATCTCTGTCAGGGCAATGTCACCCGCCTTTATCGCTTCCGCGCTCAAGACCTCTTTGAGGAACATGGAGAGCCTGTTCCTCGACTTGTCTATGCCGCTTAAAAAGAGGGCCTTCCTGGCCCTCGTCATGGCCACGTAGCAGAGCCTCCTCTCCTCGCCCCTGTGGAAATCCCCTTTGGGGAGCTCTTCTTTCATAAGCGCCACCGGGAAGGGTATCGTCTCCCTGCGTTTCATGGTCGGAAAGCGGTTCTGCACCAGGCTTATAAGGAAGACGTACGGAAATTCCAGCCCCTTGGCCGAGTGGACGGTCATAAAGCGTACGGCATCCGCATTAAATATAAGCTCTTCCTGTTCGGTATCTCCGCCGCCGCTTATAAAGAAGCTGAGATACTGCATAAATCCCGGCAGGCTCTGGTCCGGGTTGTTCCTTAAGTACGTCGAGATAAACCTGAAGAACTTGCCGATGTTCAGGGCCTTCTGGTCACTCTCCGCGTCCCTGGCCTCATGCCCCTTCTTTATAAGGCGCGTGAGGTACCCGGTCTTCTCGAGTATGCCCAGGAAAGACTCCACGGCATTCTCTCTCTTAGAGACGCGCATAAGGTCTTTAAGCGACTCCCTGAACTCTTTTATGCTCTCCAGGGTCTTCTCGCTCAGGCTGTTCAGCCGGCCCGGGTCTTTTATATAATCATAGATGGGGCACTCTTCCCTGCTGGCTACGTTGTAGATCGTGATAAGATCCTCTATATCTATCTCCCATACCGGCGACGTGAGTACGCGGAATAGGCTTATCGAATCTTCCGGGTCCTGCACAACCTTAAGATACGCCACGATGTCGCGGATCTCTTCTGTATGGAGGAGCCCAGCGCCTTTGACCACGGCCACAGGTATCCCGCGCCTCTTGAGCTCGTTTAAGAGCGTATCCTTATGAGAGTGGGCCCTGTAGAGCACGGCGATATCCGAATACTTCTTATTCTCGCCTTTCAGCCCGGCGTAGAGCGCTTCTATCTCGTCTGCTACGGCAGAGGCCTCGTCTTTGTAGTCGTGGGCCACTATCGCCTTTACCGGCGGGCCCTCCGGATCCTCGGTCCAGAGGTTCTTCTTTGGGTCATACCGGTCCTGGCCGTTATTCACTATCAGCCTATCCGCGATATTGAGTATCCTCTTCGACGACCTATAATTCTGCGTGAGCTTTACGGTCTTGAGCCTATTGGCAAAGTGCTCCTTGAACTTCAAAAAGCTGGCGTATGAGGCCCCGCGGAACCTGTATATAGCCTGGTCGTCGTCCCCGACGACACAAATATTGCTCCACTTCTTGGAGAGCATCTTCAGAAGCTCTATCTGGGCTATGTTGGTGTCCTGGAACTCATCTACCACTATGTATTTGAACTGGTCCGAGTACTGCGCGAGTATATTGGGCCTCTCTTGAAAGAGTTTTATGGTGTATATAATAAGGTCGCCGAAGTCGAGGGCACTCTCCTCGAGAGACCTCTTCTGGTAGGTGCTGTAGATCCTGGCCACCTCTTCTTCGCGTTTTACCTCAAGCTCCATCGACTTACGCTCGTCGCTATTCATCCCGCTCTTCGTCTTCTCGTAAGAGGCGCGCAGCTTTCCGGCGTACTCCACGTACTCGCCCGGGAGGATGAGCTCGTCTTTAGCCCTGGAGATAAAACTGACAAAGCTCTTGAGCACGGCCGAAGGGTCGGCGAGCTGGAGGTAGTAGTTGAGCTTGAGGTCCGGGAGAAGCTTCTTTAATATTATCCACTTCTCTACATCATCGAGTATCTTGAAGTTCGCGGGTATGCCTATGTGGCTGCCGTTCTCGGAGAGTATCTTCCTGGCGAAGGCATGGAATGTCGATATCCATATATCGTTGGCCCCTTCCTCGACGACAGACTCCACCCTCTCCTGCATCTCATCGGTAGCCTTATCGGTAAATGTCAGGGCCAGGATATTCTCGGGCCTTAGATCCTTCTTAGCAGCAAGCAGGTAGGCTACGCGCGTAGTGATAACCCGCGTCTTTCCCGTGCCGGCGCCCGCCACTATAAGGACAGGGCCTTCGGTGGCGGTAACCGCCTCTCTCTGCTCGGGGTTAAGGCCTTCCAGTGTCTTTTGGACTTCTCTTGTGGCCATTGCAGAAACTCTCTATATCCTTTATTCTCCAAAAATCTGGGAAGTCCGAGCACTGTTTCGGCTTGACGGGGTGTATCGAACATACATTCCCGTCCTGCACTATGCAGCTCCCGTCTTTCTTTGTCTTAAGCGTCAGGCGCGGGCGGTGGATCATTTCGGCGTAGGTGTTTACAAAATCGAATTCGGTCATGGAGAGATACCCGCTTATCCTCTTGACGTCGTCTTCGGTGATATACACATATCCGCCCCATCTGCAGCAGTCGCCGCAGCACAGGCACTGGAATTCGCTCACCCCATTAGACCTTTCGGCCGCATTATCGTTGTCAGGTCTAGCGGGGCTCATTTTACTATAGGCTCCTTGAGGCATGCTCCCGGATCCACCGGGACGCCATCCTTCCTTATCTCAAAATGGAGGTGCGATCGCATCCCTTCGCATCGGGCGTTGCCCGTGCATCCGGCCCAGCCTATCACATCCCCCTGCTTTACCTTCTTTATCCAGCGCATGTTAGCGGACTCCAGGTGGCCATAACGGGACGTGTAGCCGTCTTTGTGGCGGATCACAACGTAGTTGCCGTATCCGTCGAGGTCGAACTTGCTCTTGGCCCAGCCGCTCTTAGCGGCCACCACCGGCTCGCCTCTTTCGGCTAAGATATCTATACCGGTATGGGCCCGATCGTTCTTTCGCTTGGCCGCGAAGTGGCCGTCGCCGAACTTATCGTACCTCAGTTTGACAACATCCGCATTAAGAGGAGAGGCGAACGGTACCTCATCTTTGTAATAGAGCGCGTCATGGATGTAGTAACCGGCCAGGAGGGACGCCGCTATCAATATCGGAATAATGAGTCTCTTCTTCATATCAGCGGGCAGAGTATTTACGGGCCAGTGTGAAGATAAAGAGCCCCATCAGGAATGCCCCGAAGAACGCCTCTGAGGCGGCCAGCAGCCTGAAAGAGAGAACGGCCTTAGGCACTATATCCCCGTATCCGAGCGTGGTGAACGTCACTATGCTGTAATACAGATAGTCACCGAAGCCTAGCGGCATACTTCCGGAGGCGACGACAGCCATCTTTAACAAATAGAATACGAAGGCATAGCTTAATATTATACAAAGCGACGATACAACGATCTTGATCGGCATCTCGCCATAGCCGCAGAGAAGCCCCATAAGGGCTATCGGTATATACGCGGGGTCTCTCTGTTTGAACAGGCGCATCTTCTCCATGGTCTTCTCTTTAAAAGACGCCCAGCTCGCGTCATTATACCTGCCCTCCACTATAAAGTAGCGCTTGAGGTTGCGGTAGGTCTCCTCGGCAGAGATATACCCGGCCTCGTGAGCCTTGCATGGGCTCATAAATTTGCCGTCGGCACAGCGGAAGTTGTTCTTGGTCAATCCTTTAACATCGGTCAGGCAGGCCCTCCAGAGGCGGGTATTAAATAGATTCGCTTTCCAGAGATCGGCACCCGAAAGATCGGCCTCTACCAGTTTGGCGCCTCGCAGATTGGCGTTCCATAAACGCGTACCTTTCAGTTTGGCCTTTGTCAGATCGGCGTAGGATAGGTCGGCCCCTGTAAGGTCGCTGTCAGATAGATCGGCCCCTACCAGGTCAGATTTTGAAAGGTCGGTGTCGAAGAGCGTAAGGCCGGATAGGTCTGTCCGCGTAAGGTCCGCCCCTGAGAGGTTCTCGCCGGAAAGCTCTACCGGCTCTCTCTTTCTTATCCTGGCCAGAAGGTCATCCTTCTCGAGCTTCACCAGCTCTTCACCTGCCTCGATCTTATCCACTTTTACCTTTCTTTTATATTAATATTATATAATGGCGGGCAGGCAAAATCAAGGCGTTACTTAAGGAGGCTGGATACGATCTGGCTGACGGCCCTTCCGTCGGCGCGGCCCTCGGCCTTGGCTATGACCGCTTTTATGACGCCGCCCATCTCCTTCTTTGTGGCAGCGCCAAGTTCGGCTATTACTTCCTTGACCAATTTTGCCAACTCATCTTCGGACAACATATTGGGAAGAAAAGTCTCAAGTATGGCGAGCTCTTTCTCCTCTTTCGCTACAAGGTCTTCCCTGTTTCCCTTTTTGAACTGCTCGATAGAGTCCTTGCGCTGGTTTATCTGCTTCTGTATGACCTTTATGACGCTCTCCTCTTTGAGCTCCTCTTTCTTCTGTATCACGAGATTCAGGAGCTCGGCCTTGATCATCCTCAATACCGAAACCTTGACGGAGTCTTTCTCTTTTAAGGCCTCTTTAAACTCTTTCTCAATTCTTTCTTTTAACATTTAGTCCTCCTTTACGCAGTATATTTATACCTAATAATAGTATCATCAGGAGCGTGAAAAGCGCTACCCTGTACTTAAAATCACCCAAGGGCTCAAACAGGTAGACACAGACGCCCCAGGCTATCAGCCCCAAAAACGCTAGATTCGAAAGTAACCCCAGGTGGCCGAATATCTGCCCTATCTTCTCTTTAGGGAAGAGCTCCACAGCGAGCGCCCTGCCCGATACCCTTATAGAGCTGAAGGCGAGCCCCACCATGGGCCCGGCTATCCAGAAGACAAGCTTTGTGGGCGTGACCACTCCGGCGAAGACAGCGACAGAGCAGACTGCCGCGGCGGCCATAAGCGTCCTCTTCGCCCCCAGCCTGTCCGTAGCGGCCCCGGACAATAACGCGCCTATAACAGAAAATATGTTCGAATATATGTAGAGCTTCATTATATCGCCGTCTGAGAAGAGAAAGACCTTCTTGAGGTAGACTGACATGAATATAAAGACCGCGTTGACGGCGTTTATGACCACAAATATGCCCAGAAAGAAGCTCGACAGCTCTTTCGATCTTTTAATATCTTCGAGCGTCGAAAATAGGTCTCTCATCGACTCGCTAACAAGCTGCCCGATACCGGCGCGCTTCGACGGCGCGGCCTTCTCCTTTACAAAGAGAAAGCACGGCAGCGCGAAGAGCAGAAAGAGGAGCGCTGTGGGTATGAACGTCGCCTGATAGCCGAATTTAAGCGCCACGGGCCTTATCAGAAAGATCCCGGTTATAGTCCCGATGTAACTTAAGCATATCCCATACCCGGATATGGCGCCTATTTTTTGATCGTCGGCCACGTCGGGGAGAAGGGCGTTATAGAAGACGGCTCCCGATATTAGATAGCCGAAATTCGCCACGGCAAATAATCCCAGGCCGAGCTTCAGGCTATTTGTCGCGCCGATAAAGGCCAGGAATACCACGCACAGGATCGTGAAGAATATGAGGTATGGCAAGCGCCTTGCCCCCTTGTCGGATAGCGCGCCAAGGATCGGCATGCTTATCGCCGCGAGAAACATCGAGCCGCCAAGCGTGAGGCTGTAGACTATATCTTTGCCGCCCATCTCCACGGTGACCCAGAGCACAAAGTAGAGGGCTATGACGTTCATGGCGAAGATGGCGTTCGCGAAGTCGTAGAGCGCCCATGAAAAGATAGTCAGTTTCTTATTATCCCGCACGCGCGTCTCCATTACAGAAGTTCTCCTATCTTCCGTATAATACGCTCTTTCTTCTCCTGAAGTACAGAGCTCTCTATCTTCTCTTTATCCACCCTGTCGAAGGAGAAGCTCTTACCTATATTAATATCTATCGGATGGGCCCTGGGACGCTTCATGTGAGCGCCGTATGCCTCATACGCGCCTTTTATCCCTATGGGCAGGACCTGCATTCCTGTCTTTAGCGCCATTATGGCGGCGCCCACATCCCCGCTTCTCAGTTTGCCGTCCCTGGACCTACCCCCTTCGGGAAAGACGCCGACCACGCGCCCTTCGTTGAGGGCGTCTATAGCGGCGTCTACGGCGCCGTTTACCACTATGGATCTACAGATATGGTGTATGGGCCTGATAAGTTTTATATTATAGACCTCTTTCTTAGTAACCCAGCTTATCTTCTGAGAAAAGACCATCTGCACCGCTATGGGATCGAGGTAGCTTGAGTGGTTGGCCACTATAATAAAAGGCCCCTTTTTGGGTATATTCTCTCTTCCCCGGGCGGTTATCCTGAAAAATATAAAGGTCGTCAGCCAGACCAGCGCTTTTAAGACTACGTACAATGCCTTAAATAATATCTTCTTCATAGAGAGAGTCCAGCTGCTCCTTATACTTTTGGGTCACTATCTTCCTCTTGATCTTGAGTGTGGGGGTAAGCTCCCCCCGGCTCTGTTTCAGTTCTTCGCTCAATATCACGAATTTTTTTATCCGCGCGTACTTAGGGAGCTCTGCCTGCCTGGCATCGATCCTGCGCTCCATGAAATTTTGGATCTTCGGGTCCTTTACAAGCTCACCGATATCGCTGTACTCTATATCCTTGAACCTGGCGTAACCTTCAAGGCTCTCTATATTGGGGATGATAAGCGCGCTTAAAAATTTCCTGCGGTCGCCGTATACAAGCACGTCGTCTATATACCTGTCTGACTTGATGGCGGTCTCTACTTCAGACGGCGCGATATTCTTGCCGCCGCTTGTGACTATTATATCTTTCTTCCTGTCGGTTATTACCAGGAAACCGTCCTTGTCAAAGTGCCCGATATCCCCCGTATAGAGCCAGCCGTCTTCCAGGGATGTCTCGGTCTCCTTTGTAAGCCCGTGATATCCTTTCATTATATTTGGCCCTTTGGCGAGCACCTCACCGTCGGAGGCGATCTTTACATCCACGCCTGAGAGCGGCTTTCCGACTGTGCCTATCTTATAGTCCTTGGCGGAATTCACGCTTATCACAGTCGTGCTCTCCGTCAGGCCGTACCCCTCCAATATCAATATGTCGAAGCTTAAGAAGAAATACGCTATCTCTGCCGATAAGGGCGCGCCTCCGGATATAAAGAACTTGAACCTGCCGCCCAGGGAGGCCTTAAGTTTACGGGCTATGGGCCTGGTCACGAGCGCCCTTAAGACGGCCAGGTACAAAGGGACCCTCTTTTGCTTTAAGCGTCTCTGGAGGCACGCTCTACCTATCTTTTGGCCCCAGAAAAAGAGGCTCTTCTTTAAAGATGAGCCGGCTATGGCCTTTTTCAGTATCTCCGCGTAGAGTTTCTCGAAGAAACGCGGCACGCCGCAGATAAGAGTCGGGCGTATTATTTTTATATCCCTGAATATCGTATCCTTGCTTTGGGCGTACGCGATCTCGGTGCCACAGATAAGCATCATGTAATAACCGGCCATCCTCTCGAAGACATGGCTCAAAGGGAGAAATGAGAGGTACCTGTCTTTAGGCCCGACATCTATCACACTGGCGCTCGCGCGGCAGCTGCTGACAAAATTATCATTGGTAAGCATGACGCCCTTAGGAGTCCCTGTCGAGCCTGACGTATATATGATCGTGACTAGGTTATCGCCGGTCACTGACTTGCCCCTCTCCTCCAGTGGGGCCTTATAGGGTGACAGGCTCTTTCTGCCAAGATGCATGAACTTCTCGAAGAGCATTACCAGGGGATCGTCGCTCGGGGCCTCCTGGAAGGTTACTATCCTCTTTAAAGGGGTATTGCCGGCTATAGAAGCTACTTTATCGAGTATCTCTTTTGTCGATACAAAGACTGTCTCCGCGCCTGAGTCATTGAGTATGTGCTCTATCTCTTTGGTAGAGCTGGTAGGATATATAGGTACGGTAACGCCGCCGCACAAAAGGATGGCTAGGTCTGTGTAGGCCCACTCGGGGCGGTTTTCGGAGATTATAGCCACTCGGTCGCCTATCCTAAGACCGAGATCGAGAAAGGCGCAGCCTATGAGGGTCATTATCTCCCACAGCTCTTTCCAGCTTACACCCTTAAACTTCCCGTCTTTGTAGTATCTTAAGGCGACCTTCTTGGGGTGGGACTCTACGCGCTGCTTGATCAGTGATATTATGGTATCCATAGTCTGTAGGCGCGGTCCTGTCTTTTATGAGGAAAATAGTACCCGCATGCACCTCGCGCTATTCCGCGAAGCCTTCTGTTGGTCTTAAAGCGTCTTAGAGTTACCTGTCTTAAGGCAGGGAAAACTACAGCTTAACTACTTTTGTAGCCTGCTCGCCCTTAGGGCTCTGGGTCACTTCAAATTGGACCTTGTCGCCCTCT
>JBDRDE010000008.1:0-5152 GCA_043821065.1 Candidatus Omnitrophota bacterium | reverse complement strand
TACGAAGTTCTCGCTCGCGATAAGCTCAATATTTTTGTTCTGTCTCTCTATCTCTTTTTCTATAGCCCTCGCTACCTGTGGATCTACCGATCTAAGACTCATGCTACTCTCCCGTCATTCCGGTTGCGAACTTGCGCTTTGTATATTGGTGAGCATACCGGAATCTTAGATCCCGGTATTCGCCGGCATACACACAGAAGCGAAACCGGGATGACATGTGCTATTGTTTAAAGACTCTTTTTTCTATATCTTTTATCTGGTCGACGCGCCTCTTGTGCCGGTCTTCTGTGATCTCGGCCTCGAACCAGGCTTTTAATATATCTTCAGGCTTATCCTTGACATACTGGGCCGATATGATTATGACGTTCGCGTCGTTGTGCTCTCTCGAGAGCCCCGCCTCGGTCTTTGTGCCGCATATCGCTGCGCGGGCGCCGGGCGCCTTATTGGCTACTATAGACATGCCGATGCCGCTCATGCATATAAGGACCCCTCTGTCGGAGCCTCCTTTGGCCACCGAGCTTGCTACGTCAAAGCCTATCTGCGGATAGTCGCAAGGGCTCTGCGAATCGGTCCCGAAATCTATCACCTCGTGCCCCTCTTTTTTTAAGAAAGAGGCCAGTCTCGACTTGAGTTCAAAACCCCTGTGATCCGCCCCTATAGCTACTCTCATAAAAGTTTCACAAGCTCCTCTATAGATTTTTTTATCATGGTCAAGACCCTCTCATAGATCTCTAATGGCCTCCCTATCGGGTCCATCACCTCTACGCCTCCGGGCTCATTCTTCACCCTCGCATATCTTCTCAAGAGGTAGGTCTTGCCGTCCGCGTTGGGATCCAGGTTCAATATTGCATCCACATGGCGTGTCTCCATCGCTAGAATAAGATCCGCGTTATATATCTTGTCGGGGGTAAGCCTGGTTGTCTTGTATCCGGAGACGTCTACGCCCTCCTCCTTCATCGCCGAAACCGTCATGGCCGTAGGCACGAACCCTCCTACCGCGCAGGTACCGGCCGATGAGACCTCGATATCGCTTCGCCCCAGCTCTTCCAGCTTCTTTCTCAAGAGGCCTTCTGCCATTATTGACCTGCAGCTGTTGCCCGTGCATACGAAGAGTACTCTCTTTATCTTACTCATGTCAATCTACATCCCATCGCCCCACACATCTCTCAATTGGCCGGCCGCGACAGCGCCCTCTCTCAAGATCGCGCAATGAGAGGCTGTGGCGTCTACCACGGTCGATTCGCGCCCCACCTGTGATGGGCCGCCGTCCAGTATCATATCTATTCCGTCATCCAGATCTCTCAATACCTCATCGGCATTCGTAGGCGGCTTATTGCCCGATATGTTCGCGCTGGGCGCGACCACCGGGACGCCGCACTTCTCTATTAAAGAGAGCGCTATCTTATTGGCCGGCATCCTGAATCCCACCTTCTCTCCGTCTTTAGAATTCAATATGATCGTAAGCGGCCCCGGCCAGAACTTATCTATAAGCCTCCCGGCCTTGCCCGAAATATCAGGCGCTATCTCTCTTACCATATCGATGCTGGATACATGTATCGTAAACGGCTTATTTCTAGGGCGATTCTTTACCCTGTAAAGCCTATCCACCGCTTCTTCATCCAAGAGGTTTGCCGCCAATCCATAGACAGTCTCTGTGGGAAAGGCTACCAGGGCGCCGCCTCTTATGGCGCGGGCGGCTTCGTCTATAACGCTCTCGTCCGGTGAATCCGGATCGACCTTTATTAATTTTATCTTCTTGAAGCTTAGCGGATTTGCATCCATTGAATCTGCTTCCTCATTTTGGCGTTTTTAACTCTCTGTTCTTCTTCTTTATCTTCTCTACCATACCCTTCTTAAAAGAATCCAGCTTCTTCTCGATCCCCTTGTCGGAGACCCCGAGGATCTCTACGGCCATGATCGCCGCGTTCTTGGTGCCGGGTTTGCCTATGGCCATACAGGAGACAGGCACCCCTCCCGGCATCTGTACGGTCGAGAGTAGCGAGTCTATGCCTTTAAGCGACTGACTCTCTATCGGTACGCCTATAACAGGCAGGGTGGTGTGGCTCGCTATTACGCCCGCCAGGTGCGCCGCGCCTCCGGCCCCGGCTATTATGACCTTCAGGCCGGCCTTTCTGGCGGATCTGGTAAATGTGGTAACCAGGTCCGGGCTCCTGTGGGCCGATAACACCTTTATCTCAAACGGGACTCCGAAATCGCTCAATACCTGCGACGCCTCTTTCATGACAGGATAGTCGGAATCACTCCCCATCACTATCGCGACGATTGGTTTCCTAGGCATAACGCTCTCCTCCCTATATCTTTCCTATAATGCATTCCATCAAAGTGTATCATGCCGGCTGCCTCGTACGATATTTTTATAGCGTTCTCAATATCATCTCCAAGGGCCGTGATGCCCAGGACCCTGCCGCCTGAGGTCAGGCATCTCTCTTTCTCTCTTCTGGTGCCGGCGTGGAAGATAAATACATCTTTTAGTTTTTCGGCCTCATTTAAACCCTTGATCTCTTTCTCTTTCTTGTAAGGCCCGGGATACCCTCCGGAAGAAGCCACTACGCAGACACACGGGCGCTTGTCCCATTTAGTCTTAAATTCTTTCAGCTTCCCGTCTATCGATGCCTCCATCAAGTCCACGATGTCGCTCTTCATCCTGGGAAGTATCGCCTGCGTCTCGGGGTCGCCGAATCTTACGTTGAACTCCAACACGTACATCTCGCTGCCTTTTATCATGACGCCCGCGTAGAGCACCCCTTTATATGGCAGCCCCTTCTTCTTAAGGCCGCGTATCACCGGATATATTATCCGGCTCATCGCCTCTTCGAGTCTCCCGCCGCCCGCTACCGGTGCGGGGGAATAGGCGCCCATGCCGCCTGTATTCGGGCCTTTATCGTGATCGTATATCCTCTTGTGGTCCTGGCTCGACGCCAATGGCACCGCGTACTCGCCGTCCGATACAGCTATTATAGAGGCCTCTTCACCTGAAATACACTCTTCTACTATTACTCTATCGCCGGAAGCGCCGAAGGCCTTCTTGACCATGATCTCCTCTATCGCATCCCCGGCTTCTTTTTGGGTCATGCAGACAAAGACGCCCTTGCCCGCGGCGAGCCCGTCGGCCTTGATAACTATAGGCGCGCCCTTCTCTTTTATAAAACTGAGGGCCTTATCTTTATTGTCAAAGACCTTAAAATCGGCGGTGGGAACGCCGAACTCTCTCATAAGCTCTTTGGCGAAGACCTTGCTCCCTTCGAGCTTGGCCGTGCGGCTATCGGGGCCGAAGACGCGAAGCCCGTCTTCTCTGAAGGCGTCGACTATGCCACCGACGAGCGGCACTTCGGGGCCGACCACCGTAAGATCTATCTTCTCTCTTTTGGCGAGATCGCGCAGTCCATCTACGTCATCCGGGCCAATATTAACATTCTTCGCAAGCGTTCCCGTGCCGCCGTTGCCGGGCGCGGCGAAGATCTCTTTTACGCGATCACTCTGCGCTATCTTCCAAACAAGGGCGTGTTCTCTGCCCCCTGACCCGACTACCAAGACCCTCATATGACTACTTTCCTGTTGCCCCTGGTGACCTCTCCGATGATCGTGGATTCAAGCCCGAACCTCTTTATTATCTTCTGGGCCTTATACGCGTACTCCCTCTTAAGGATCAAGGCCAAGCCGATGCCCATGTTGAACGTAAAGAACATATTTCTATTGTCTAGCCTCGAGCGCTCTTGTATAACGCTGAATATCTCAGGCGCTTTCCACGAGCGGGGATTAAGGACCACGGAACACCCCTTTGGCAATACGCGCGATATATTATCGTAAAATCCACCGCCTGTAATATGGCATATGCCGTTTATCTTTATCTTCTCCAAAAGGGCGAGGACCGGCTTCACGTAGATTATCGTAGGTTTGAGCAGGGCCTCTTTGAATCTTCCCTTGATGTCGCCCGTTGAGAAGACTTTTCTTATAAGAGAGTAGCCGTTGGAATGCGGGCCGCTAGACTCTATGCCAAGGACCACATCCCCGACGCGTATCTTGGAGCCGTCTATGACGTTTCGCCTATCCACTACGCCTACGCAGAATCCGGCCATGTCGTACTCTTCGTTCTTGTAGAGCCCCGGCAGCTCCGCCGTCTCGCCGCCTATCAGGCTGCACCCAGCCTCTTTACACCCTTTCAAAATACCCCTGACGACCCGGAGCATCTTTACCGGGTTCAAGCGCCCCGTCGCGAAATAGTCTAAAAAGAAGAGGGGCCTGGCCCCGCAGGCGATGATATCGTTGACGCACATCCCCACGAGGTCTATACCCACGGTATCGTGCTTGCCGGCGGTCTCAGCCACTATAAGCTTGGTGCCGACACCGTCGGTGGAAGAAGCCAATACAGGCTCTTTCATGCCTTTGAACTTCGCGCTGAAGAGGGCGCTAAAGCCGCCTATCGAGGCTATGACACCATGCTTTGGCAAACCTTTATTCATACTCTTTAAAGAACGGATGAGCTTATTCGCCTTGTCTACGTCGACGCCTGCCTTTTTGTATGTTATCATTTCACCTGGCCTATGGTTCTCTTTAGCACTTCCTGGTAGGCCTCTTCTATGCCCCCGAGATCACGCCTGAACCTGTCCTTATCCAATTTCTCCTTCGTGCCCTTTTCCCAGAGCCGGCATGTGTCGGGCGATATCTCATCGCCTAAGAGTATCTTCTCTTTGTGCTTGCCGAACTCGATCTTGAAATCTACCAGGTCTATATTTCTTTTTGAGAAGAAGTCTTTTAATATATTATTTATCGCGAAGGTGCGCTTAGATATAATATTAAGCTCGTTATCCCCCGCGAGCCCCAGCGCCTTTATGTGGTACTCGTTTATTAGGGGGTCGTGGAGCGAGTCGCTCTTGTAATGGTATTCGAGCACCGGTTCTTTAAGGATTATTCCTTCTTCCAGCCCGAGAAGCTTCGCCATGCCTCCTGCGACGATATTTCGTATAGTGACTTCAATGGGTACGATCTGGACCTTCTTGACGAGCATGTCGCGGTCCGTGAGGCGCTTCACAAAATGCGTAGGCACCCCCGCCTTATCAAGCAGGCCAAATATCTTCTCGGAGAGCTTATTATTGACTATGCCCTTATTCAGGATCGTGCCGCGCTTGGTCGC
>JBDRDE010000007.1:0-3558 GCA_043821065.1 Candidatus Omnitrophota bacterium | reverse complement strand
CTACGGGGATCTCGTCGATCCTCTTGGTCTTCAATATCTGGAAGGCCTCGGCGGCGAGCCGGTCTTTCTTGACGACGGTGGGGTTCTTGGTCATGACATCTTTTATCTTTCTGTTGGTTATCATAGCGTCTTTGTCGATATGGCGCCTGAGATCTCCATCAGTAAATATCCCTATTAGCTTTCCTTTTTTATCAACAACACTGGCGCTGCCCGACCTGGCGCGCGTGATCGCCAGGAGGACCGACTTAACTCTGGTCTCCCCTTTTACTACCGGGTTCTCTCTGCCCTTTCTCATGATATCGCCTACGGTCAGAAGGAGCCTCTTTCCCAATATCCCTCCAGGGTGGTAGAAGGCGAAGTCTTTTTCCTTAAACCCTTTCTTGTCCAAGAGCGCTACGGCAAGCGCGTCGCCCATGGCAAGCATCGCCGTGGTCGAGGCTGTAGGTGCCAATCCCAGGGAACAGGCCTCTTTCTTGACCGATGTATCTACTACATAGTCACTGTTTTTGGCGAGCGTCGACTTTATATTACCGGTGAATGCTATGAGCCTTACCCCTATCCTCTTTATTATGGGCAGCAGCTTTACAATCTCTTCGGTCTCCCCCGAATTTGAGAAGGCCACTATGCAGTCCTCGCTTGTCACCCGCCCCAGGTCTCCATGAAGCGCTTCAGCGGCGTGAAGATAGAGAGACGGCGTCCCTGTGGGCGAAAGTGTGGCTGATAGCTTTTGAGCTATGAAGCCGGGCTTTCCCACGCCGGTAACTATGACCTTTCCTTTGATCGCAGAGATATGGTCCACTATGCTCTCAAACTCTCTGTTCACGCGCTTCTTCAGGCTCGCGACCGCCTTCGCCTCTATATCCAGAACCTCTCTCGCTATTCTTTGCGACATCTCTACCCTCTTTTTACTATGCGCTGCAGGTCTTTTACCTTCATTAAAAAATCCTTCAGGTCTTCGAGCCTCAGCATATTCGGACCGTCGCTGAACGCGGCGTCCGGGTCCTCGTGTACCTCCATGAATATCGCGTCGGCCCCGCATACTACCGACGCCATGGCGAGAGGCGCTATGAACTCCCTGTCGCCGCCGCTCTTGTCGCCCTTTCCTCCGGGCGCCTGGACAGAATGCGTGGCGTCGTATATCACGGGGTATCCGAAATCCCTCATTATGATGATAGACCGGAAGTCGCTCACAAGGGTGTTGTAGCCGAAACTCGTACCCCGTTCCGTGATCAGGATCTTCTCATTGCCCGTGGCCTCTATCTTCGTTATTATATGGCAGACGTCCCAAGGAGCCAGGAACTGCCCCTTCTTGACGTTTATCACCTTTCCCGTCTGGGCCGCCTTTGTGATAAGGTCGGTCTGTCTCGATAGAAACGCCGGTATCTGTATAACATCGAGCACAGAGGCCGAGCGCTTTATGTCCTCTAGTGAATGGATATCGCTCAATATGGGGACCTTGAGCTCCTTCTTTATCCTGGCCAGTATCTTAAGCCCTTTCTCTATCCCGGGGCCCCTGTAAGACTTTATAGAGGTCCTATTGGCCTTATCGAAGCTCGACTTGTATATAAATGGAACTTTTAGGCTTTCGGTGATCTTCTTGATCCGCTCGGCGTGGCGCATCGCGCCTGACTCCGATTCTATAACGCACGGCCCGGCTATCAAGACTATGGGAAGCTTGCCGCCTATCCTGACCTTTCCTACGGATATCTCTTTTGTCGTCATGCTTATCAACCTCGATCATAGATTCCGGCATTCCTCGCAGAGTGTATACAAAAGCTCGGAAACCGGAATGACATATTATTTATGCTCTCTCCGAAAACGCCTTCTCGGCCCTCTTCAGGTCCTCGGGCGTATCTATGCCGATCGTATTGATGTCGGTCTCTATGGTCTTTATCTTAAAACCGTGCTCTAAGGCCCTGAGCTGCTCAAGGGATTCGGCCTTTTCAAGCCGTGATTGTGGGAGGTTGGTATATGTAAATAAAAAATCCTTGGTATAGGCGTAGAGCCCGAGATGTTTATAGAAAATATTGTCCTTCTCGCCCCGCTCGAAGGGGATGGGGCTCCTTGAAAAATAGAGCGCAAAACCATTCTTATCGATCACAACTTTCACTATGTTAGGGTTTATAAGGTCGTCTTTGTCATCGATCTTCTTTATTACCGTGGCCATCGGCACGGAAGCGTCATCCGTCAGCGTATTTACCAGGTCGTCTATCATGCTGTGGTGGACAAAAGGCTCATCGGCCTGGATATTGACGACTATATTTACATCGAGCGGGTTTATGATCTCCGTAAGCCTATCTGTGCCTGTCTGGTGCCCGAGCGAGGTCAGTACAGCCTTGCCGCCAAACTCTTTTACGGCCTTTATGATCCTCTCATCATCAGCGGCAACAATGAGATCGTCGAGCATTCTCGACTCATCCGCCATCTCATAGACATGTTGTATAATGGGTTTCCCCTTAAGGTTTGCCAGGACCTTGCCCTCGAACCTCGTGGCTTTATAACGCGCCGGTATCACGCCTATCGCGTTCATGCTTCTCCTTTTATCTTACGCAGAAGCTCATCTCTCTTTATGACCGCTATCCCTATCTTGCCCACTACGATACCCGCAGCGTAATTCGCTATGTGGGCCGCTTCGGTCGCTTTGGCGCCGCTGGCCAATGCCAGGCTGAACGTCCCTACGACGGTATCGCCGGCCCCTGAGACATCGAAGACCTCCTGAGCCATGGTGGGTATGTAGGTAGGCTTCCCATCCTGCCTGAAGAGCGCCATACCTCTTTCACCCAGGGTGATAAGGACCATCTTGCATCTGAGCTTTTTAAGCAGCTTCTTTCCGATCTCGTCTATAGATCTCTTATTCTCTATCTTAATACCCGCCGCCTTCGACGCCTCCTCGGCGTTGGGCGTGATCACGGTAACACCTTTATAGAAAGAGAGGTGATCTTCTTTGGGATCTACCGATATGGTCTTCTTATGTCTCTTCGCCAGTGGGACTATAGCCTTTAAAAGTTCTGGGGTAATCAGCCCCTTTCCGTAATCCTCTATGATAAGTTTATCTATCTGGTCTATCTTCTTTTTGATATACGATATGATCTTTGACAGCGTCTCGCTGCTTACGGAGTTGATATGCTCTTTATCTATGCGCACAACCTGCTGCTTGTGAGCGATGACGCGCGTCTTGAGGGTGGTCGGCCGTTTCGCGTCGGAAATGACCCCGCCGATAGATACGCCTTTCTTGGACAGCTCGCCCTTCAGTATCTTTCCCCTCTCATCCTTTCCCACTATGCCTACCAGTTCCACTTTGGCGCCGAGAGCTGCGATATTATTGGCTACGTTGCTCGCCCCGCCCGGTATAAAGCTCTCCCTGTCTACCCAGACAACGGGCACCGGCGCCTCAGGAGAGATGCGGTTTACACTACCCCATATGAACTCATCCAGTATAAGGTCGCCGACCACCATCACCCTGGCCTTGCTGAAATTATCTATGATGCCGCTCAGCCTTGAAAAATTTATATCCCTCATTACAGCTCCTCTATGATAGACTGGCAAAGAAAAGGTATC
>JBDRDE010000006.1:0-2799 GCA_043821065.1 Candidatus Omnitrophota bacterium | reverse complement strand
GAAATGGGAAGAATTCATTAATTAGCTTATACGTTGCAGAATGACTCAATTGCTCATCAGGGCTCCAGAGCCATCTTGAACCCGGGTGCTCGCGCAAGCGGACAGCCACATCTTCAACCCCTGCCCTATCAAACTCTTGAGCGATCAGCTCTAGTGACTGCTCCGCTGAATCGCTTGCCGGTTGACTGACCCATAGCTCAAGCATGTGATGCTGATAATTGTAGCGCTCGCCATCTGGCAGCCTACCCTTGACCCTGACCGGATGATCAAGAATATGATCAACGACGTCAGATACCTTTACTGGAGCAAGTTTTGGCAATAAGGCTACGCGCGATCGCGCAGATACGCCTTGCTGGCGAAGTCGCTCTTCGATAAGCATGCGCCGCGCGGAACGTTTTTGGCCTTTCGCCGATCCTGCAGCTGGTCGATCTTCAACGGCTTTAAATTCCGATCTGAGGGCTTCGTTTGAGCTCTGGTACAATCTGTCGTATTCATCAGCCGTTGGCACATCCTGCATACCTTTTTTCCAATCACCTAAATCTTCATTGCCTAATCGATTAGCCGCTAAAATCCTTAAAAACTGCGAAGGCGTCTGACCCTTTATGCCTACTACGAATCTCCTGCCTTTAGTATCTTCATATAAGAAATATGGGCCTTGTGCAAATTGTTTCCCTAACTCAGACAAGGATCCGATCTCTAGGGGTGTCTCTAGTAAGCCAGCATATGCGGGATCGTCCAGATCCTCTATCAAATCAAAATCTAAAGGCACCGGCACTGCATGCAAATGTGCTATATCCACACAGTGTCCTGCCCATCCGGCTTTGCCGGAAATGGCGCATGACGGACCATGTTCAAAGAATATAACCTCATTTTTATAAACCCGCTTTAAAACCTCGCGGACATTTTCCTGCAACTGCTGAAGCTCTCTTAGCTGTCTTTCATTAAGTTCGGAGAGATTTACCGCATCGGTCTTTGGTAAAATTAACAGGTGGCCTTCACTTATCGGATGTCTATCGGTAATAATCATGAAATTGGCGCTCTCGTGCAATAATGCAGAGCGATCGCCGTGTCTATCATAGACCAGCCTGCTGAGCTCTTGTATTCGTCGTGTAGTGAGATCGGAATCCTGCGGGCCCTGTGGCACCTCCGATGTTGAGGTGGCAGCATTACCGAGGGTTCGGCTAACCCTCCCGTACAATCCGCTCTCTCTCGCCCTTATCGGCCTTAAGTTGTCAAAAGTATCTTTATCGAAACCGTAGGCAAGGGTATTTATTGTAAAGCACATAATAAGAGAGCATGCCACTATCTTGAAGAGCGTGTTCTCTTTATGCGATACTATTGACATAATACTTTCTCTTTTTCGCTTCCCATCACCATATATTCTATTGTGATACAAAAAAAGCCGAGCAAGCACATATATGTGCAATCTCGGCTATTTACCCCTTTAAAATGCCCTATAACCGCTAATAGATTATAAAGATAAACTACATCATTAATAAGTATACTATACTATAATGATATAGCAAGTATATATTCTAACTTTTTTATATTTAATGATAGTCTCTGTGCAGGGTTGGGGTGGCTAGGGATGGTGCTGGAAGGCTCAATCTCTTAAAATAGCATAGTTGAGTGTGTGGGTCTCGCTGCCTCTCTCTATCTCTATTTCTATAAGCGAATCGGACTCGGATGAAGTGAGACGGCGCAGCATGCCGTATATCTCTAACGGCTTCCGGACTCCATCGAGGGGCCTTCCGTTTATGCTCTTTATGACATCTCCGGATCTGAATCCTGCCTGGTTCACAAACCCCCCGGACTTAAGTGATTTTATGCAAAAACCGTTTATCCTGCCATCCGTTATATTTACGCCGGGCGTGACCTCATCGATCAGGTTGTTGGCGTCCTTTGCAAGGTTTACCAGGCGTCTTCTGCTTATAACATATCTGTCTTCCGAAACCGGGTCTATCCAATCGTCTTCTCCCGACCACCTATAAGGATTGGCCAGGGTCAGTATCGTCTTGTGTCCATCTTTGAGAAGCACCACTGAATCCCGTAGTATTTGTGTAATCGTGGCGCCTCTTATCCGGTCTCCGGTTTTATATGTCCCTGTAGTGTATGAGACCATGTCCTTTATAAAGGCCTCTATCTCTCTATCCTCCTCGTATATACCGATGAGCCTTAAAGGTAAAAATTGCTTATCCTGTCTGCTGGCAATCTTACTTTCCCGTACTGCCTCTTTCGGCTTATCCAGTGAGGCCGTCTCCGTGTATTCTGGCTCGACGATCTCAGGCAGAAGGGTTGCGTCATCCAGCGCGGGTATCGGCTTGTCCGGCTGTAGAAAGAGGTAGCACGCCACCATCGCCGTGACCGATACGACCAAGGCTACCATCAATCCTTTTTTTGGTACTCCACCACTTAGCATTTTTATCACCCCTACTTACATTGCATAGTGCTACGCACTAGCGCGACTACTGGCCTCAACATGCCCCTGACTATCCTTCTAAGGTAAGGCCTCTCTCCTATATAATCAGCGAGAGGCGGACTATTCTTATAATAGAATTTCACAAATGCCTTTCCGAGACGGTTTTTGAGCAGGTGTCTGTCGCGGAATGCGCACAGTATATCTATCTCGGCCGCCATGGGTGTCCCATAGGCGGCTGTTGCTATGAAGCAGTTGCGGCCTCCGCTGCCGCTTCCACTGCTGCCGCTCGTGCCGGAGTCAGCCGTTACGCCAATATCTCCGTCACCTGTCGTACCCACGCCGTCTCCCGTAGTCACCCCTCCCAGGCCGAATATGCTGAA
>JBDRDE010000005.1:0-10155 GCA_043821065.1 Candidatus Omnitrophota bacterium | reverse complement strand
TATCTTTTTAGTATGCTGCGGCGGGGTTATTGGACCACTTACTCCTATTTATAAGATCTTTAAGTCCGAACTCTAACTGCTAATATAGACACTACAAGTATAATTATAACATAATATTAGCGAATTTCCAACTTTTTATTTTAATAATTCCTAACGTCTTGCAACGCCTGATGCGGGTGTATTATGGCTCTTCTGTTTGGGGACGTCTCCCACTGTTTTTACCTGTTTATTCATAATGCATTATGGTAACACAGTGTGCATATTTTCTGGTTAGAAGTAAAGCGTAATGTGCACTCCTTGTTTATGTAACCTCTTGTAAATAAATATGTAATGAGCGTGGGAGACGTCCCCATTAGAGGGCTTGCTTCGTCTCTTCTATGGCGCGTCTGTAGTTTATAAGGTCCTGAGTAGGTCTTAGGTCCAGTACCTTCCTTCTTAGGGCCTCAGTGTCTATGCCTTTGGCCTTCTCACCTAGGAGCCTTAAGGCGGCTTCTATGGCCTGGGGCTGGTTTCTTAAGAGGCCTCTTATTATCATGGCTATGTTTATGGCTTCCTGATAGTATCTGGGCCCACCTATGTATGTTGGGCTTATCTCATCTTTGCCTCCGAAGAGGTTCTTTCTTATGTAGCTTGTGGTCTTCTCTGTGGCTGTGCCCTCTTCTTCCTGTGCGAGTATCTGGTCTAGGGTTATGATGTTCTTTTTCTCGTAGAGTGCGTATAAGGATATACCCAGGTTCTCCTGCATAGCCCTATCCAGGGTCTTTAGGTACTGGTCTAGGTCTCCTTCTTCTGTTACGACTAAGGTGTTACCTTCCTTGTTCTCTTTAAGCTTTGGCAGGCCGTGTATCCTCATAGACTCTGACATATTCTCAAAGAGTGTCGACGGGGCTACTGTGATGCCTTCTATGGTGATGTTCTGCCAGTCTATGGGTGTTATTGTGTCTAAGAGGCCCCTTACGTATACTAAGAGCTCACCTAGTGCCTCAGTTGACAGGTTGGCATCATGTACTATATTCCTTATATATTGTGTGTCTCTTTCCTGGTCCAGGGCCTTTACTACGTCTCTTATAACAGTTGATAGCTCTTCCAGGCTCTCTCTATCGCGCAGGTCTGGGTCTATTATGTCTGATCCTATTGATCGGAGGAGGTGCCTTATCTTACTCTTTATTGTGGGTATATCTATAGTAGTCATGGTGTCTGTATCTAGTATTATGCCTAGGTCTGCTCCTTCTTCGTCTACCTTAGCCTGCATGGTGGCCTGTGCTTCGCTTGCGGGGCCATCTATGGGTACGAACTTGACCTTACCATCTATAGACTTTTCAAGCTCTAGCTGCATAGTATCTGATAGCCCTCTTTCGCCTGTACCTATTAGGATGGTGGGACCGTTTTGGTCGGTTGTAAATGCTTGTGATACTTCGTGTTGTGATAGTGGCTGTGTATCGGTGGCTGTGGAAGATGCGGCGGTCGATTCCACGGGTGTTGGCTCGCCTTCGTATGTTATGCCTACAACTCCGGAGATAAAGGGTGCTCTCAAATATTCTCTCCCTTTGGCACCAGCAGGGGCCTGTGTCACGAGTTTGTCATCTTCGATGACGTTTATATCGCCGCCGCTGGATATGAGTATAGCGTTTTCGATCTCTATCAATTCCCCGCCTGCTCTCAATGCCCGCACGTGGTTTTGCGCCTCTTCGATGCTTACACCTATCTCATCTGCCCTGCTGCCACCGATAATATCTACAATGAGACGTCCGTCAGTTGTCGTGGCAATGAGCGCGTGCGGGTATGGCAACGTAAGCTGGTTTTTGTCGTCTATCTCCCTTTCAAATGTAGAGACACTTCTTACATCTCCGTTTTCTATAATCGGATGGCCATAGAAAGCTGTCTCTATTTCTTTAGATATGTCGTTTTTGCACTCGAGATCAGCGGCTAGATATATCGCATCTCTCTGTCCGTCTATACCTTTCCTGAACTTGAGCTTCTCAATCGACTGGCTGCCATCCATTCGAGCGACAAAACAGCTGTATACCCTCTCTTCTCCATCGTCATATCTGGCAATACCGTCTTCACCAAACTCGGCCGGGTTGTGGAATGTGGCCCCATCTGTAAAAACAACAAAGTGGCCATTCATGAAGAGATTGCCATATGGTATGGCTATAAAATGCTTCCCCTGGGATCTTTCCCTTATGGGCTTTACCAGTTCTTCAGTAGAAGGGAACTCTGTAAACATGCCGGGAGGACGTTCTATGAGATTGTCCTGCTCATCTCTTATCTGTATGACCTTGCGCTGGTGATCAAGCCTCATCCTGTCGTTCCACTCTCTCGCCGGTTCTATGCTAACACTGGCTTTATCTAATGGAACGCTACGTGTAAATTCTTGAAGGCTTCCTGCCTGTACACGCTTAAGAATAGTGAGCCATTCTTCTGTGTCATCTATGCCGTTGTCCGCGGAGAGCACCTGTATAGTCGCATCGAGTCTCGCTGGATCTACCCTGATATATTCTACGGTCATCCCTTCGGCCATCGCTTCAGAATATTCCGGATTGAGAAACATATAGCCCTTTTCAAATATTACACCGTTTAGATACAACCTGGCTTCTTCTGATGAAAGCTCGCAAAGTTTTGAAAGAACTTCTGTTTCTAACACTATCGCGTTTTCGCTCGGTATATTCTCTCTGTTAGAAATGATGACAAGCGGTATCTCTATCGGCAGAGTCTCATATTTATCTTTATTCTTTATATCCAGCCTGGCCAGCAATCCAAACTGCCCAAGCCAGTGCTCTACAGAGCGCGTGAGCATCCCCGCCTCTTCCGGAGACAGCGGCCTTGCATCCGAATCAGACTCGTACACCAGCGTGACCTCTCCTTGTGCAACAACTGCCTTAATCTTGATATCGGGAATATCCTGGGAGGTAGCTGTAGAAGCCGGCGGGGCGTCTTTCGACCACTTGATGGCGTCTATATTCTCCTTGCGGACCTCTTCGGCCTTTACTTCCTCCGCACGCACTCGTAGAAACTCTCTAAGCATCGTGCTTCGCATTTGGCTCGACCTCAGGCCAAATTCTACATCGCGCGTCTTCATCACACCATGCTCGTCTGGCACATTGATTATGTATCCACCACTGACTGTATTGCGCATATACTGAGCGTCACTGGCTACTAAGGGACGAGACCACAGCTTACCTGTCTGGTCTCTCCAACTTACCGCACCGAGCCCCTCGATCGCCGCTATCCGTACGCGCGACCTCTCCATATAACCGGGCCAGCGCGGATCTATGCGCCCTCCATACTGAGCAACCCACATTTTGTCTCTGCCCATCTTGAGCTTCTCCTGGCGCCTCAATATCTCTCCGAGCGCCGTGCCCTGCGCGCCGCCCATATATCTGTATTCAGAGTTTGCTGATTGCATCGTAACTTCATGGGCATGCTCGCATTGCATATAGGCGCTCCAGAATCGTTTCGCCTCTTCATCCTTCGTCTCTCTGATCTTTACGCTCTCCAGCGCCCTCTTCATTATAGAATCCGTCGGCTCCGCTTCTGCGGGAACATCTGACTCGGCGCGCTCCGCCTCCGACTCGCTCTGGAAGAGGCCTCCTATGCCGCCATCGATGCGCGTTCCGCCTTCGTTACAGCTCTTATAACACGACCTGACCAGCTCTACGATCTCTAGCGCGACCTTCTTTTCTTCTTCACCAAGCTTATCGATAGCAGCTGTAAGATCGTCATTGAAGAACGTGAGCGTGGTAGCCACGCTCGCGAAGAGTTCCAGATCGTCAGAGTGAGGATGTCCCCAGCCATCAGGAACGCCTTCCAGATACTCAGATTCGTCGAATACAGTCGTTACGCCCAGCCTTTTGGCGTCTTCGAATAGCTCTTTCAGCTTATCTTTCTGCCTATCGCTTATAGCGGGGTGTCTCATATGGATCTTATGGGCCGATTCATGCCAGGCCGCTGCCAGAGCGGCTGTAGGTCCATGCTTGAATGCTATAGTTCCCAGGATAAGTGTGGATGGATCGGAGACGTCGAAGTGCGTACCTTCATCGCTGAGTATCTGAAGTGAGTCAAAGCGCTCGATCGATCCTGAGAAGCCCCTATTGATAACGTCCATCGCGTCAGCCACTGACAGGATGAGATCCCTATCGATGGCGCGGGCATCGTCCCCTGTTATAACTATATCGATGTCTTTGTATCGGACCACCTCTACATCGGCCGTTACTTCTATCTCCACCTCGTACTCTTCAAGAAGGGCCGTCCTTGCTGTAAGAATAATTGTGTTCTTTCCGGGCAGAAGTTTTGTCTCCAACAAATAGTCCGTAACGCCCTCTTTTTTGACCGCTATACCTGTGCCAAGCACCCAGTGCGCCCCCTTGACCTTGGCCTTGATCACTCCGGAATGCTCCGTCATCCTGCCAGGGATATAGAAAAATAGCGTATCGGCCACTTTATCGGGGATGGCCTCCGTGATACCGAATACCTCTCTAAGTATCTGGCCTCTATCTGTCAGGGGCGCGGCGGCTGGCCCCTCGGCTTTCACGGGCTTGGCTGCGAAATCATCCGGTGGTTCGACTTTAAAAATACCCTCTTCGGATCCTTCTTTTTTGATCTGGAGATCTTTGAGTACCGATTCTTCTTCCGGTATGCCCAGCCTCTCCTCAAGCTCTGCTACCATCTTCAGCGCGTCTTCGTATGCTTCAACAGCCATCCTGATCCGAGAGCTTATCTGTCCAAGCGGGCGATAGATGCCAAATTGGTGGCCATTATCGTCTATCCACCACTCTTCCCTGCCCACACGCTTCGCCTCACGCTGCCTGCCGTCTCTGTTCAACTCTGCTATACGAGTGTCTCTCGCATTATTGAGTACGTCGTGATATTTCTTGCCTATCAATATCAACGGGGCTCGGTATCTTACCGGGACTTCTCCGTAGAGATACATATCCTCAAGCAGCGGATCCTTCCCTACTGCCATAAGCCACTCCTTAGTCCTGGGAACGATCGCTCCACCAAGCTGTATAAGCATCTCCATCTCTTCGGCTTTGATGTACTTGCGTGTATCCGTATACCCGGCTTCGACTAGCCATGCAGGAGTCCTGTCGTCAGGTATTAGAGTAAATGGATAGAGGGCTCCTGTACCGGAGAAGACACGCCCATTCTCGTGGAGCCTGTAGAGGGCCGCGCTCATGTTTACATTGGTCGTCGTTCCCAGAAAGAGCCCGTTTGCATCAGGAACAAGCAGGCGCCGTTCGCCTGACGCGTACAATAGCGGGTCGTACCCTCTAGATACCTCGTAGCATATATTGGTCTTGGGATCGACAGTAACATGGCTATCACCCATCCTCCACCTGGTGAAGAATTCCTCCGCTGTGATGGGCATCACGTTGACAGACGTATAGTGCTCTTCGCCGAATGTCCAGAGCTGACCAAATAATATTGGGTCGCGGGCCTTGAGATCATAGGGAAACGTATTTAGAGGGGCGACGCTCGTCTTCACATCTGCTCTGCCCCACCAAGCGCCGCCTATAAGTTCCAGCTTATCATCGGTAATAATATAGTCGTAGTGCCTCATAACGTAAAATCCTGTCACGGGATCGCGGTATATATCCGACTCTTCGAGCCCCGCACGCACGTCTTCCGGCAGCTCATCGAGTGATCCGAATTTTATCGGCCTCATATCGGCGTCGCGCACCATGACACCGTCCCACGTAGAGAGAAATATGCTAGCATCTTCTCTTGTTGGATAACCGGGCGTAAACCTGTCTCCGGTGTATAACCCTTCTGGTTTGCTCGAATTCCAATTCTTAGCATAATTCCGCGCCCACAGAATATCTCTCCAGCTTCTGTCTGCGTACTTTCCCCATTTAACATCTTCATCAGTATAATTAGGATCGAAGGCCTGGCCATTTTCTGTAAGCGTTGTAGAGACCTTTGCCTGCCATAGCTCTCTGGGCAAGAGCTCTTCTGTCCCTCGCTCGCTTGCCTGCATAGACCTGAAGGCGCGTAATTGAGCGTACCTCAAGCCTTCTCTGTAATTTTCCGCGTCCGCGCTGAGCTGCTTTAAGCGCCTCACGATGTTGTCGTACTTGCGCCTGAGAAGCTGATTTTCTATAGACTCTTCTTCCTCCTCCGCTTCTTCGACCTCTTCGGCTTCTGCGGCTACGGTGGCATCCGCCGCATCAGGTTCAGCCTCTACTGCTGCCGCGGCCGGCTTGTCAGCTTCTATTTCTACAGGCGCTTTTGGAGGCGCTACGATCTCCTCGCCTCCCACCAACGCTGCCACTTTAGCGAGATCCTTACCTATCCCGTATTTATCTTGTATAGCCATGCTCGCAGGAGCAAAACCGAGTAAAAGGCCTGTTAAAAGAAATGTCCACGCTGCTCTGGCCATCTTTGCCCTCGGCATAATAGCAAGGATCGCTATAAAACCAACTACGACCACAAGGATCGAAGCTATTACTAAAATAATGTTTGCGCCTTGTGTAAGCCCTAATGCTCCCTCTGCCAAATTGAATACTGGCCCGTATGTAACCCTGGTCGCCAGTAGCATGGTGCCCGCGGGCAGCAAGCCTAACGCCATGCCCGTTGTAATGGTAAGCGGCTTAAGCCACTGGGTAGTGTCTTTTTGTTTTGATAGAAACTGCGCTATGGCGACACTGCTGCCTATCGCAACTATAGAGACAACTACAGTGATTGGAGCCATCTCTACCGAAGCCAGAAGAACACATATGCTTATAGCGGCAAGAAGACCATTGAGTTGAGATCTATCAAACCATTTAGGGCTCGTGGCTTTATCCTGTGCGCCTTTTTCAGAAAGGGCCATGACGGCAATCGCGGACAAAAGGCCTAAAATCCCCAAAGAAGCTGATCCGATGAGGAAGCCGGATAGCATGGAATTATTCTGAAATATGGCCGTGCCAACGAGCGAAAAGAGTCCTATTGAGGCAAGATACGGCCCGATAGTCGCGAGGGCAATAAGCACCCTTCTCCACAATACAGGCCATGAGGTCCTGACGGCTTCCGATATAGAAACTCTATAACCTCTCGCTCTTGCCAGGCTCAGCTCGTGCAGTACAGTATCTCGCTCGGCATATTGTCTTGCCCGTTCGGATAATGCGAAACCCGTTATAACTGTCACGCAAGAGATGAGAGCGAGCCCCCAAATATCAATAACAGGCAACGATTGGACGATAGAGTCCCTTTCCAAACGGCTTAGCAATATAAAGAATGCTGCAGCCGCGATAACCGTACCGGCTTTGGCGCACGCCGCTGCCATCCCGGGGCTCTTCATCGCTGCCCATGCTGTTAATTTTCTCAGTCGGTTCGCCATTCCGCGCGTAAATGTCCTCGCCTTTTCATCCATCCCGGCAAGTTGGCGCGTCAGCTGGGTAATGCGGCCGATATCGTAACCCTGCTTTTTAAAATACCGCGTAATAGTAAGAAACACGGCATACACATCCGGCTCATTGGATTTCATCCTATCAGATAAGGCCATAGCCGCCCCTATCTCTTCCCTGCTCACACTGATCTCAATGCTTGTGCCTTCAGAGAGCTGAGCGATCATGCCCGCGATATCGCCCACGCCTATCGGCCACCTGTGCCTTCTCTTGTGCGCCTTTACAAGTCTTCTGATACGATATTTTAGAACATCCCAGGCATCTTCTAGAGAGGCGGTATCTAAAGAAGGTTGTTCTACAACCTGCTCTCTTATAGGGCTGGCAACCGTTTCCGGTTCGCTTACAACAGTTTTCTCTGCTACAGTCTCAACCTGCGGAGCGGACTCCTGAGCGATCCCTGCTTCATCAGCAGCCTTCACTTCCTCTATCACCGTGTCGGCCTTGGCTATCTGCGTAACGGTGAGCTTCGCAATATCTTCTGCTCCTGAGGCCTTCAAGTTCTCGATCTTGGCGTTGAGTGTTTCGATGCGATAATAGAGGAGTGACATCCGCCCGCTTTGGGCGAGGCCATCGGGGATGAGCCCTTGCTCTCTGAGATTTTCTATCCTGGCGCGCAGCCGGCCTGATGGTATAGTGAGATACTTCTCGCTCACCTTCGCCGGATCCACACCGTATTCACGCAGGACGGCCTCGTTCTCTTCCCGCAAGTCGAGCCGCCTCTCTTCGCGAGCGAGGCGCGTGCGTATCTTTCCGAATCTCTGGGCGTTGAGTATCATAGAATCAGATCTGAGTACGGATGCTATAGATCCCATAATATCCTGCGTCACCGCTTCATCGCCGCCCGCGAGCGCCTTTATATTATTGAGATCGCGGCGCGAGAGATGCTCCTCATTCAAACTCTCATTCGCTTCGTGCCCAAGCAGCTGGTGTCCAAATAAGCCTGTGGCAACCGCATATGACGCCGATTGGCTGCCTCGCTCCAGAGTAAGCGCTGTGAGCGCGTCTATATTGATACCCGCCTCACCATAACCTTGGTGGTCACCGAAAAAGTCGTCTCTCGCATCCACACCGAATGAGTAGAGCTTTAAACTCCCCGACTCGCGAAGTCTGCGCAGAAGCCTTCTTGCGTCCTTATGTCTCGCGCTTCCCTCTGAGCCTAAAATGAGAAAGATGGCTCCTTCTAAGTCTTCTGCGTCCAGCCTCACTCCTGTGCCTGTAACGCGTCTGTTCACACGCTCCGCTACATCACTGGCGACATCCGCTACAAGTTCACGCAGCGTGGTACTCTTTGTTACCGCTATATTCCACTCATCAATACTGTGTGTAGTGCCGGTCTCATCCGCCTCAAGGGGTGCTATCTTATTTTCATCCAATATCCTATTTACAGCCCTTCTATCTACCATGAGATCTGAAGGGATATCTGTAGATTCCGCAGCAGTAGATGTTGAGGATAACGATACAGGTAAACCCTTACCCTCTACGTATCCAGCCCGCTGATAAGCCCTGCTCGTTTTTCTGAATTCTATCAAGAGCTCCATCCTCGTTGTGCTCCAAGGTGAAGGGGTCAATCTCACGCTCCAACGATCCGGCATCGAATCGAGGCTCGCCTGTACCATGGCTTCTGTGGCATGTGTCCGCGCGCGATCGACTTCGCAATTCAAAATAGTCATACCGTCCGCAGCGACCTTTAAAATGAGCATGACACGACCGTCTCCTATGAAACGGCTCTCAAAATCATCCCGAGGATACATGATATCACCATGCCTAACACCTATCGAATGTCCGCCTACACGCCTGCCGTTTGCGTCTATCAACCCGAAATAAGTGGTAACGACATTCGGATACAGTCCCCTCTTGGATGTCTCGGTTCGATCATCGGTACCGGCCCCAGCCACGGTAGCTTCAGTAGGTTCATCTACACCATCATCAGCGGCATCGGGTACGGGTTCGGTCTCTATCGGCTCAAGTTCATCTTCTGGATCAGGAGAATCCTCGGGCTTGATGGGCTTCCGTGTCTCTGATATAACGAAGACTCCTGTCTCCTGCCGCCCAGCCAGCAGATCTTCATCATCAGGGCCATCCGTATCCAAAGAAAAACCGCCTGTAAGTGTAATTATCGTCTGCTCTGCCACTCTGACATGGGTGCTGTTCATAGTCACTATTCCCGCTACCAATACAAGCGCCGATATCAAGAGAGAGAGTATCCAGGACCCCGCCCCGCGCCACCTTCTATATGAGAGCGCATCGGTAAGAGAGGTCTTTTTGGCGGTTTCATCCACTATGGAAACTTTTGGATCTTCAGACGCTTTGGGTGACGTAGCAGTTGAGGTTGCGCCAACATCAGCCTGCCTCGCTTCTATTCTCTGTTTCAGCCAGGTATATAGATCCTCGCTCCAACCCTCTTGGTCTCTATGTGTCTCTATAAAAGAGAGGATAGCGGGAAGATCTCGCTCCATGTCAATCTTTCGAGCGAGTGCATGCACATTAAACCAGTATTCAACACTCCGAGGCGAGCGTCTCGCGACAGATATCATCGCTTGCGACAACCCCATCTTAAAATAAGATTCATATTCTTTACGAGGATCATCGAATGGCTTATTAAAAAGCTCTCTTTTTTCTAGTTCGCTTTGCAGATAATTAACAAATGGCGTTCTATAAAATTCTCGGGATATCTTATCACCCTCTGGCCTGCTAACCGCATCTCCCTTCATCAACAGATAGGCTTCTGTGTGATACGCCCCCCTTATGACTAATATGTTCGATTGAGGAG
>JBDRDE010000004.1:0-10653 GCA_043821065.1 Candidatus Omnitrophota bacterium | reverse complement strand
GCGCGCTCGGGATGATACTTCCCGGAAGGATCATCTCAGGCAAGAATGCTTTAAAATACGGCGTAGTGGATAGGCTGTTTCCTGAAGTGACGCTGGTCGAAAGATCGGTAGAATTCGCTAAAGGCATCCTGGACGGCAGTGTTAAAATAAAGCGACGGAAGAAAAAGAAATTATTTTTATCCTTTCTCGAAGATACGCCCATAGGCAGGTCCATAGTCTTTAACCAGGCCAAGAAGGGTGTCCTCAAGAAGACAAAGGGATCCTATCCGGCCCCTATCAGGGCTCTCGAAGTGATAAAGCGCACTTATGGAGGGAATATCCACAAGGGTTCTATAATAGAGAGCGAAGCATTCAGTGAATTAGCTATTACAGATACATCGAAGAACCTTATAAAGGTATTTTACCTCATGGAAGAATACAAGAAATTACCTTGGGTCGACCCTAGCATTAAACCCGCCGCGGTCAATAAGTGCGGCGTTCTTGGCGCGGGCGTCATGGGCGGCGGCATAGCGCAGCTGACGACATTTAGGGATATCCCGACAAGGATAAAAGATATTAACTACGAGGCCATAAACCACGCCCTCAAGACAGCGAGCGGACTATTTAATTACGCCGTAAAAAAGAGGAAGCTTAAAAAGCCTGATGCCGATTATAAATTCGGCCTGATCTCTCCGACGACGACGTATAAAGGATTTGAGAATACAGACCTTGTTATCGAGGCGGTAGTAGAGGATCTGAACATAAAAAAGAAGGTATTTAAAGAGCTGGGGCAGGTAGTCTCATCTAAGACAGTATTGACCACGAATACTTCTTCGCTCCCGATCATAAATATGGCCGAAGCCGCCAATATCCCTGAAAGGGTAGTGGGGCTCCATTTTTTCAATCCTGTCCACAGGATGCCATTGATAGAGGTGATAAGGTCCGGCAAGGCCAGCGAGCAGGCCCTCGCGACCGTCATCGCGTTTGCCAGGAGGCTGGGCAAGGTGGTGATCGTGGTAAAGGATGTGCCCGGTTTTCTTATAAATAGAATACTCCTCTCTTACTTAAACGAAGCGGGTTTTTTGATGGAAGAGGGGATGAAGATGGATCATATAGACAGGATAGCCCTAAAATTCGGTATGCCAATGGGGCCGATCGACCTCATGGATGAGATCGGCATAGATGTCGGCGCCAAGGTGGCAAAGGTGCTGGAAGATTCTTACGGGCGCAGGATGGAGGTATCCGCCATATTGAAGAAGGTCAAAGATAAGGGCCTATACGGGAAGAAGACAAAGCGCGGGTTTTATATTCATAAAGGAAAGAAGGTAAAGACGCCGAATCCGGATATCTACAACTTTGTAGACTCTACAGCTAAAAGAACGGTATCGGATGAAGATGCGCGCAAGAGGCTGATCTATGTAATGATAAACGACGCGGCCAGGTGCCTGGAAGAAGGGGTGGCCGACTCACCGAAGACCATAGATATAGGCATGATCATGGGCACAGGATTCCCGCCTTTTCGCGCGGGGCTGCTAAGGTATGCCGATTCTATCGGAATAGATAGTATCGTAAAGGACCTAAAAGGATTTGAGAAAGATATCGGCCACGAACGTTTCAGGCCGTGTAACTATTTAATAGATAAAGCGGACAAAAATAAGAGATTCTACGAGTGGAGTCCCGGCCTGAAGACCGGGACTCCCTCCTTCGAACAGAAATCCCCGGGCTAAACCCCGAGGATTTCTGCGGGAAGGATTAACATAACGGAGGTAGCGATATGAGTATCTTCGACAAAAAATTGAGCAAAGAGAAGAGGGAGTCCCTGGAACTGGCCGAGGATTCGCGTGAACAGGAATGGAGATGCCCGAGTTTTGTCGCGCGCCTGTTTCAGGGCGCCGTGGAATGGAAACTGATCCATCCATTCCCGCAGCAGTCTAAAGAGGATAAGGAAAAAGGCGACGAGTGCCTTAAAAAGCTGGAGCCGTTCTTAAAAGAGAAGATAGATCCCGATAAGATCGATGAGACAAGAGAGATCCCAGATGAAGTTATCAAAGGGCTATTCGCTATGGGAATGTTCTCGGTCAAGATACCGAAAGAGTATGGTGGTTTGGGCTTCAGCCAGACCAATTTCAGCAGACTTATACATCTTGTAGGGACATATTGCGGTTCTACCGCCGCGCTTCTATCCGCTCACCAGAGTATAGGCGTGCCGCAGCCGCTCATACTTTTTGGCACGAAAGAACAGAAAGAAAAATATCTGCCCATGTTCAGCAAGGGCGCTATATCAGGATTTGCCCTTACCGAACCTTACGCCGGTTCGGACCCGCGAACGTTGAAGACCACCGCCACACCTACCGAAGACGGCAAGCACTATATACTGAACGGCGAGAAACTCTGGTGCACAAACGGAAATATCGCTGATGTCCTGGTGGTAATGGCGTTGACGCCGCCCAAGATGGTCAATGGCAAAGAGAAGAAGCAGATAACAGCCTTTATCGTGGAGACCAATTCGCCAGGATTTGAAGTGACATACAGGTGCAAGTTCATGGGGCTTAACGCCATCCAGAACGGCATCCTTAATTTTAAAAATGTCAAAGTGCCAAAAGAAAATGTAATAATGGGAGAAGGAGAGGGTTTGAAGCTGGCATTCATCACGCTCAATACGGGGCGCCTTACCCTTCCCGCGCTTGTAACAGGCGCTAGTAAATGGGCTCTTTATGTATCGCGGAAATGGTCGAAGGAGAGAAAACAGTGGGGCTCACCGATAGGTGAACATGAGGCCATCGCGTCAAAGCTATCTAAGATGGCCGGCACGGTATTTGCTATGGACGCGGTGACATGGCTCGTAACCTCAATGGCCGACGACAAGAGGGTTGATATACGGCTGGAAGCCGCTATGTCCAAGCTCTTCTGCACGGAAGAGGCCTGGACGATCGTTGATGATGTTATGCAGATAAGAGCCGGGCGCGGCTATGAGACAGCCCCTTCATTAAAGGGCAGGGGCAAGGCGGATTTCCCTGTAGAAAGGGCCTTTCGCGATATGAGGGTAAATACGATACTTGAGGGTTCAAGCGAGATAATGCACCTTTTTATCGCGAGAGAAGCGTTGGATTTCCATCTAAAAATAATAGCAAAGCTCTTTAGCCGCAGGGTCCCTATGGCTGAAAAGATCAAAGTGGCATTGCTGGCAGGTATTAAATACGCGTTATGGTATCCTCAGTTATGGCTCCCTTCACTTTGCGGTGAAAAACTGGATAAGGCGAAGCGCCTTAAGAAACATACGCGTTTTGTAAAGCAGGCCTCCAAGAAATTGGCCAGGGATGTATTCCATAATATGGTATTTTATCAGAAGAAGCTTGAAAGCAAGCAGAATATACTCAACCGCTTCGTAGATATAGGAACAGACCTGTTTGCCATGTCCTGCGTCTGCTCATACGCGGATAGCCTGCTTAAGAAGGGCGAAAAAGAGAAGAATTGCGTAGATTTAGCAGACCTCTACTGTCGCCAGGCAAGAGTCCGCATAAAGCGCCGGTTTAAGGACGTTACCAACGATTACGATAGGCTCTCAGGCAAGGTTGCCAAGAAGATCCTCGCGGAAGAATTCGCATGGCTCGAGGACAACATTATAAAATAAAGGCGGCATTCGGAGTGTAAATTATGAATAAAATGGCCGGGCAGGCGGAGATAGATCTTTCTATGATTTCTAAGATCGTTTCCAGGTATGCGCCCTTCTCTCAGGAAGAGATCATCGCCTCTCTACAGGAGGCGCAGGACCATTATGGCTACCTGCCGAAAGAAGTGATAGATGAGCTTGCGGAATTGACCGGGATCCCGGTGGCCAAGATCTACGGCGTGGCGACATTCTATTCCCAGTTCCATCTCGTGCCGCACGGCAAGTATTCGATAAGACTGTGCCGAGGCACCGCTTGCCATGTGAAGGGCGCGCCCGATATCTTTTCCGCCATCTCAGAACACCTGGGTATAGAAGACGGCCAGACGACAAACGACATGCTCTTTTCTTTGGAGTCTGTAGCCTGCTTAGGCACATGTTTTTTATCGCCAGTGATGTTGATCGGGGACCGGTATTATGGTAAATTGACTCCGGAAGGCGCGGTCAAGATATTGGAAGATATCGCCAAGGAAAATAGACGGAAGTGATCAAGACAGATCTTGATCAAGGAAAGAAAATGACTGGATCGAGCAAAGAGATCAAAGACTTACGCAGGATACGCGACAAAGTGAAGAAAGAGCTGCCAAAACGCGCGGTGCGTATCTGCGCCACGGGATGCAGGGCTTTGGGCGCGCTGGATATTTACGAAGCCTTTAGGAAAGAGCTAAAGAGAGCGGGCCTCCAAAAAGAGGTATCGCTTATAAAGACCGGATGTCAGGGGTTTTGCTCCGGGGCTCCCTTGGTGAGCATCGATCCGGATAATATACTCTACGTGGGGGTAAAAGGAGAAGATGTCAGGGAGATAGTAGATGTAACCTTGGCGGGGGGAAAGACGATAGATAGATTGTGCTATCAAGACAATGGCAAACCAACGGCGAAGGCCTCGGATATCCCGTTCTTCTCATCTCAAAAACGGCTTATTCTTACAAGGTGCGGATATATAGATCCGGCAAAGTTGGATGACGCGTTGGCGCGCGGGGCATATGAGATGCTGGAGAAGGTATTGACATCCATGGACCCGGAGGCGGTGATCGACCAGATCAAGAGATCCGGCTTGCGCGGCAGGGGAGGCGCCGGTTTTCCGACCGGGCTCAAATGGGGGTACGCGAGGGCCGCCAAAGGGGACGAAAAGTACCTGATCTGCAACGCGGATGAAGGCGATCCCGGGGCGTTTATGGACAGGGCGCTCCTGGAGGGAGATCCGCATTTAGTCTTGGAAGGGATGCTGATAGCGGCATACGCTATAGGCGCGAACAAGGGGTACATATATGTCCGCGCTGAATACCCGATCGCAATAGAACACCTTAAGCTCGCGATAGAGCAGGCGGCGAAATACAGGCTCCTGGGGAAGAATATTTTAGGTACTGATATCAATTTTGAAGTAAAGATAAAACAGGGCGCCGGCGCTTTTGTATGCGGAGAGGAGACCGCCCTGATCGCTTCTATCGAAGGAGAGAGGGGCCAGCCGCGCCCACGCCCGCCGTTTCCCGCGCAGAGCGGGTTGCGGGGGAAGCCGACGAATATAAACAATGTAGAGACGCTGGCGAATGTTCCGGTTATCCTGAAGCTAGGGGCGGATGAGTACGCGAAACTGGGCACGGAAAAGAGCAAAGGAACGAAGATATTCGCGTTGGCGGGAAAGGTCAATAATACGGGCTTGATCGAGGTGCCTATGGGTATCACTTTACGCGAACTCGTAGAGGATATCGGAGGCGGGATACCTAATGGCAAGAGCTTCAAGGCCGCTCAGATGGGAGGCCCCTCGGGGGGATGTGTCCCCGCCCAGTTTTTAGATAGAACCATAGATTATGAGTCTGTGCAGGAGTTAGGCGCGATAATGGGCTCCGGGGGATTGATCGTCTTTGATGAAACATTGTGCATGGTCGATATTGCCCGCTATTTTATGGAGTTCTGCGCAAAAGAATCATGCGGCAAGTGCCCGCCATGCAGGATAGGGACTACCAGGATGCTGGAAATACTGGAGCGGATCTGCAGCGGAAAAGGGGAAGGGGAAGATATCCCCAAATTGGAAAAACTGGCGCTTGAGGTGAAGAAGAATTCTCTGTGTGGCCTGGGACAGACAGCTCCTAACCCGGTCCTTAGCACACTGCGTTATTTTAGAGATGAATATACAGAACATATAGCTACGAAAAGGGGCAGCGGGAAAGCAGGATGTCAACGCTGCAAAAAAAAGTTGTCACCGGTACTCAAGATAAGCAGGTAGCTACATGATAAAGATGACCATAAACGGCCAAGAGATAGAGGCCCAAAGCGGCCAGACCATCCTTCAGGCCGCATTACAAAACGGTATAGAGATACCGCACCTTTGCCATGAAGAGCGACTGGAGCCCGTGGGCGCGTGCCGTATGTGCCAGGTCCTTCTGGGCGAAGGCGATTACAAGCCTGTCCTTGCCTGTTCTACAAAAGCAGCCAACGGCTTGACCGTCTTTACAGAGTCAGAAGAGCTCACCTCCCGGAGAAGATCGGTGCTTGAGCTTCTGCTAAGCGAGCACAAGGTGGCCTGCACCACCTGTGATGCCGATGGAGACTGCAAGCTGCAGGATTACGCGTACCGTTATGGCGCGAACGAATTTCTATTTGGGTCCTACCAGCCAAAAGGCAAGACCGTTCCTAATTATACGTCAGAGAACAGGGGCATAGAGCACGATAGCGAAAAATGCATCCGGTGCGGACGCTGCGTGCGTTATTGCCGGGAAGTCCAGAGGTCGTCAGCGATCACATTCGACGGGCGCGGCATGGAGATGAAGGTAAATACCGCACATGGCCGCGACCTCCATGTATCGGACTGCGAACTCTGCGGCGGATGCATAAGGTTATGCCCTACGGGCGCTATGCGCGAAAAGGGGGCAAAGGGTTTAGGCAGGAATAAGGACCTGATAAAGACACAGACCACATGCACATATTGCGGTGTCGGCTGTCAGCTGGAATTAAACGCGGATCCCAAGGCCAATAAAGTCGTTCGTGTAACCACGAAGCCCGGTATGGGCCTAAACGACGGGAATCTCTGCGTCAAGGGCCATTTCGCCCATGATTTTATCGGCTCGCCGGAAAGGCTGACAAAGCCGCTTATCCGCGCGAACGGCACTTTCAGGGAAGCGACCTGGGAGGAGGCGATAAGCCTTTCAGCTAAAAAGCTGCGGGGGATCCGCGATAAATACGGGCCGCAGTCGATAGCGTTCCTCTCTTCCTGCCGCTGCAGCAACGAGGAAAATTACCTGATGCAGAAATTGGCCCGGACAGCCGGCGGGACGAACAATATCGACCAATGCGCGACGACATGCCATGCCCCTACGGTCGCGGGCCTCGCCAGCGCTTTTGGCTCAGGCGCCATGACGAACAGTGTGGCTGAAATAAAAGATTGTAAGGTGCTTTTTATCATCGGATCCAATCCGACGGAAGCGCACCCTATTATCGGTCTCGAAATGAAAAAGGCTATTAAGCGCGGCGCTAAACTGATCGTTTGCGATCCGAGAAAGACATGGATGGCAAAACACGCAGATATCCATATCCAGCACAGGCCGGGCAGCGACAATATGCTGATCAACGCCCTTATGAATTATATAGTCGACCAGAAGCTCTGTGACGAAAAGTTTATAAAAGAACGCTGCGAGAACTTTGATGATTTCCGTAAAAACTTAAAACCCTATTCCATAGAGAAGGCCGCGAAATACTGCGGTCTTTCTGTCAATGACATGAAAGAGGCGGCGCGTATATACGCGCAAGGAGAGCCGAGCTCTATCTTTTATACGCTGGGCATAACTGAACATTCCTGCGGCACGGACAATGTCAAAAACCTGGCCAATCTGGCGATGCTCTGCGGACAGATAGGCAAATGGGCGAGCGGTGTAAACCCATTGCGCGGGCAGAACAACGTGCAGGGAGGGTGCGACATGTGCGCGATGCCGCACGTATTGCCCGGATACCAGAAGTTGAGCGACCCGAAGGCGAGGGAGAGGTTTGAAAAGGCATGGGGCGTTACACTGCCGACCAATAAAGGCGGCAGGGTAACAGATTTCATAGAATGGGCGGGCTCGGGCGAGCTGCGAGGTTTTTATGTCATGGGTGAGGATCCTGTGATGAGCGAGCCCAACCAGCACAAGGTCATAAAATATTTAAAGCAATTGGATTTCATGGTATGCCAGGAGATCTTTATGTCGGAGACCGCGAAACTGGCGGATGTTATCCTGCCCGGGGCATGCTACGCGGAAAAAGACGGGACGTTCACCGCCAGCGAGCGCAGGGTCCAGCGTATCAGGAAATCTGTAGAGCCTCCCGGTATAGCGCTCCCGGACTGGCGAGTTATATGTGATATGGGCACAGCGATGGGCTATCCGATGAAATACTCTCATGCGGGTGAAGTCTTCGACGAGATGGCAGCGCTTAATCCACTCTACGCGGGTATGAATTATCAGCGCATCGACGAAGACGGCCTGCAGTGGCCGTGCCCCTCCAAAGACCATTGTGGCACTGTCTTTCTCCATGAGGGAGATTTTTCAAGGGGCAAGGGGCTCTTCCAGCCCATAGTCTTCCAGCCGCAGAAAGAGGAGCCGGATAAAGAGTATCCATTGATACTCTCCACGGGCCGCACGCTCTACCATTATAATGTAGGGAACATGACGCGAAAATCGGGCATCAGCAACCAAAAGCAGAAGGAATGTTTTGTGGAGATAAACAGCGCTACCGCGGCACAATGCGGTATTTCAAATGAGAGCATGGTCAATGTGATAACGCGCCGCGGCTCGATACCCGCCGTGGCCAAGGTATCCGACCGCGTCCGCGCGGACTCTATCTGGATGCCGTTCCATTTCGTAGAGGCGCCCGCAAATATCCTGACAAATGACGTCTTCGATCCGGTCACGGCCACCGCGGAATACAAATGCTGCGCCGCCAGGATCGAAAAATAGCATCCCATTTCATTTTAGAGGTGTTTTTTGAGGACAATAGTAGTTACCGGATCCTACAGTAACGTCGGCAAGACCTTAATGGCTGAATGGCTGCTCAAGCAGCTTCCGGGATGGTCGGCGCTGAAGGTAACGGTGAGACACAATAGAGAAGGTGGGCGAAGGTATAAATGTCCCAGGAATAAAGGATGCAGCGCCTGCACCGATTTTAAAGGAGATTTCGACGTAGTTACTGATAGGAAAATAATAGATCAAAAAGGGAAGGATACGGCGCGCCTTAAAAAGGCAGGGGCAAAAAGAGTGGCATGGCTGAGATCTACTTCAAAAGGGCTAAAAAGAGGGCTTAAAAAGGCGTTTCTTGAATTAAAGGATTCCGAGGGCCTGGTAATAGAAGGGGCATCGGTGCTCAAGTATCTGAAACCGGACATCGCAATATACATGAAAGGGCGCGCCCATCCTTTGAAGCGGTCTGCCGAAGCCGCACAGAAGAAGGCCGATATAGTGATCAATTTGGTATAGAGGCACAAGCAAAGCCTGCCGTAACACACTTAAAATGAATATCTTATAAAAACTTGTATGCGGCCGTTTTTTATGCTATTATAGCCTGCGTACAATGCCAAAACTTTACGCTTACAGAGTAGGCCTTCAATATGCGCAAGAAAAGGATTTTGTTCGTATACCCCTCTTCATACGATAAAGATAATCGTTTGATCAAGAGCAAGAAGTCCTTTGTCCCGTCACGCACACTTCCTTATCTGGCGGCACTTACGCCTGACCGGTACGAAACGAGCATCATAGATGAATTGGTAGACAGCCTGGACTTTGACAAAAAGTTCGACCTTGTAGCGCTTACCGGCATGCTGCGCCATATCCCGCGCGCGATAGATATCGCGAGAGAGTTTAAGGAGCGCGGGGTGCCCTCTATAATAGGAGGTGTAGGGGCATTCGCCCTCCAGGATATGATAGAGAAGAGCGGCGCCTTCGACTGTCTTGTCATAGGGGAGGCCGATAGATCGTGGGAGGCCATCCTGGATGATTTTGACCGCGGGATGTTAAAGAGGCGCTATGAATGCACCACTCACCCGGAACTCGCGGCGCTTCCCATGGCCCGCTTCGACCTGATCAACCGAAAAAAATATACCAGATCTTTCGCGGACTGGAGAAACCCCGTTATGCCGATCGAGACCTCCAGAGGCTGCCCGCACAATTGCAGTTTTTGTCTTGTGACACGCTTCTTCGGCAAGAAGATGAGATACCGCCCCATCGATGAAGTAGTAGAGGAGATAAAATTCCAGGGGGGCAAAATTTATCTTATTTACGGACGACAATATCGCCATAAATCCGGCGCGCGCCAGGGAATTATTCTTGGCTGTTAAGCCGTTGAAGATCCAGTGGATGGGCCAATTCGAGAGCGGTGTCGTCAGATATCCTGAGCTATTGCGCCTCGCCTCCGAGAGCGGCTGCCGTACCGCTTTTGTAGGGGTGGAGTCTCTTCTTTCTGGTAATCTTCACTCTGTAAATAAGCCCAGCAGCGCAAGAATGGAGTTTGAGGATCTCGCCAGAGGTTTTAAAGAGGCGGGTATAGACCTCTTTTCCAGCCTTATATTCGGGATAGACTATGATACGCAGGATATTATCAAGCAGACTATCGAGCGTATGATCAGGAATAACGTGGATGCTATAATCCCATGGATGCTTACTCCAGTGCCCGGAACACCATGTTATGACGATTATAAAAGCCGGGGGCGGCTGGTCCACGAAGATTATTCCTCTTATGATTGCTGGCACGCGGTCATAGATCCGAAAAGAATGACGCTGAACGAGCTCGAGAGGTCTTTCTGGCTGGGGTTGAGGCGCTTTTACAGCGTACGCTCTATCTTGCTGCGGGCGTGGCGCGGAAAACAATGGAGCGTGTCATGGTTCATGTGCAGCCTCTATTTTCGGCAGCAGGTCTACAAAGGCCTCCATCCATTTGCGGGAAATGCTTAAATTAAGACCATAACTCATGCGGCTATTAATTTTAATAGTATTATGCCTTTTGCTTATTGTCGCTTATTTAAGATATTTTGAGAAGAAGAGCATATA
>JBDRDE010000003.1:0-4550 GCA_043821065.1 Candidatus Omnitrophota bacterium | reverse complement strand
TTATGTCTTCACTAAGCCGCCTATACGGCCGCTTATACAAATACGCCTTGGCTGGTATAATACATCGTGATAGGGGCGTGCCCCGGGTTGTATCCCCCTCCTGATAGCGGCAGGCGCCCAGTATCCGCTATGACAGACAACGCCCGCCATTGTTAACAGGCCCCTTATCCTCTACTGATCCAATAACCCGACGAATGATAACGACTTGTTAGAAAAACATCCCCCGGCGGCCGTGGTTCTTAAAATTTGCGTAGCAACGATCCAATTTGCAAATTCTCCATTTTTCAGGTATACTTATCACACGATCTAAAAGAAATAAGGAGGTCTGTATGAACAAAAAACTGATCGTATCCGCAGTGGTGGCTATAGCGCTGATATTTACTATATCTATAAGTGGTATATACGCTTCCGGGCATTTAGATAAAGGGTGGAGCAGGTGCTCGTCCTCTAAATGTGGCAGCGACAAGGGGGATCTGGAGAGTAAATTTTATAAGAAGGCCCATATGATAATGGAGAACGGTGAGAAGCTCAGCCTCTCAGACAAGATCGTGGCTGAGATAAAAGAGCTTAAGATGTCGACCAAAAAGGGCCTCATAATGAAGAAGGCCGAGATAGAGGTGGTGGCGCTCGATATCAAGTCCATGCTCTACGAGGAGAAGATAAATACGGAAGAGATAAACAAGCTTATCGATAAGAAATACGACCTCAAGAAAGAGAAGACAAAGACGATCGTTGCGGCCTATGCCCGCCTAAAAGGGTATCTGTCGAAAGACCAGATGGAGAAACTCGGGGAACTCTACAAAGAGTGTAAATCGAATAAGAAAAACTGATACTATATGGTGAGTAAAGCGCGTTCTAAAGGCGGAGGACTTAGCGGTTCTCCGCCTGAGTATATGGAATTTATAAATATATCTTGATATATGCAGCCCAGTGTCGTATAATCTATACAACATGCAGTACGGCACGATAAGGCCGATCATCAGAATAATCCTGTGAAAAGACAGGATTATTTTATTTTGCAGGAGAGTGCTCAATGAATACAGTACCCATGATCTTCGCTATAACTGCGATCGTGAGTATCCTGATAGCCATCTTCCTTGCGATCATATCTCAGCTCTCAAGCCAGCCCAAAGATATCATTGAGAAGAGCGCTCAGCCCAGAGTTCTTGATACCGACCCTTTCGCGAGCGATGATCTGCGGCATGCGATATTCAGCCAGGTGCACGAGGTCATCGGGTCTGAGCGCATATGCCGCGAAATAAGCGATAGGCTTTCGCTCGTCTTTGCGCAGGAGTTGAGGACAAAAATAAATACAACGAGCAAAGAGCTCGACAATAAATATAGAGATGTCATAGAGGACGAGAAGCGCAGCGAAGAGATGGCCTGGAACAAATATAAGGGGCTTCTTACGGAGCATAACGATACTGTAGCTGTCATGAAGAGCATAGCCGAGGGGCTCGTTGTCGTGAACTCCTCAGGAAATGTCGTCATGATGAACCCGGCTGCCGAGAAGCTCCTGGGGGTCTCAAGGAAAGACAAGATGGGCAGGCCTATAATCGAGAACGTCGCCAGGGAGCAACTGGTCTCCATGATAAAGAGCGGCCCTGAAGGAGAAGATAAAGAGATAGAGATGTTCTCGCAAAAAGACGAGACGAAGAAGATACTCCGCTCAAGCAACGCGGTAATAGAGGACCAGAATGGACAGACCGTAGGGCTCGTCTCGGTCTTAAGCGATGTCACCAAGCAAAGAGAGCTTGACTCTTTTAAGGAGAGTTTCGTCTCAAACATAACGCACGATCTCCGCACGCCGCTTATCGCCTCACAGAAGGCGCTGAATCTTATACATGACGCGCCGAAGACCGGCATGTCCGAAGATGAAGAGAAGGAGTTTCTATCTTTGGCCCAGAACAACCTTGATAGGCTGGGCCGCATGATAAGCGATCTTCTAGACCTCTCAAGCCTACAGGAGGCCAAGATCAAGCTCAAACCCGCGGCAACACAGATAGAGAGCGTTATAGACGACTCCGTAGAGACTGTGAAGGCGTGGGCTGAGGCCAAAGAGATAAAGATAGAAAAGAGTCTCGGCGAAGATATTCCCGATATTGTTATGGACGGAAAGAGGATAGGCCAGGTCCTGAATAACCTCCTGGGCAACGCAGTCAAATTCACAGGCGAGAAAGGGAGTATCACCGTAGATGCTTCGTATGATAAGGCCCTGGGCGAGCTTACGGTCGCGGTGTCGGATACGGGCAAGGGCATCCCCCAGGAGAGCCTCGGCAAGATATTCGATCGTTTCTACCAGACCGGTGAGCGCGTACCGACAAAAATAGATGGAACGGGCATAGGCCTCTCTATCGTGAAAGAGCTGGTAGAACTGCACGGCGGCACCATATGGGCTGAAAGCGAAGAAGGCCGCGGAGCCAAATTTATATTTAAGATAAAGTCTGCTTAATCACAAAAGTTCTCTCCTTTTTACCCCAAAACTCTACACTTCGTCCCTGATCAAGAAATTCTTCGTGCGCAAAGACCCTGACAATTACCCACAATATTGAGAAATTGTATTATCTTTCCCTCTGCTATATAATATGATACAATTATTACAATTAGGGCTATATAATTTGATATCACCTGGTCTTTTATTTTTAAAAATAGGACCCTTGACGCTAATCCGATGAAGCATGTGAAAAGATATAAAGGCTTGATCGAACGAATATTCTGGCTTATTAATCTCAGGTGGGTTGCTATAGCCGGGGTCTGCTTTACTGTCTTTTTTGTCCATTCGATCTTTCGAATACCCCTTCCCGTTACCCGTATTTATGTGGTCATCGCTTTTTTGACGGCATACAACATAATTGCCTTAGCGGCGTTAAAACACTTGAAAAGGGAAAGACCCGGATACATTGCCGCCGCGGCAAACAGGATCGCGAACCTGCAGATCTCACTGGACTTAGTCTGCCTGACGGCCCTGATACATTTTTCGGGTGGGGTCGACAACCCTTTTATATTCTACTTCATATTTCACGTGATCATCGCGAGCATTCTGCTTTCGCGCCTGGCTTCTTTCTTGCAGGCTACACTGGCGATAGTCCTTTTTTGCTCAATTATATTTTTAGAATATCTCAGTGTCATCCCGCATTACGGATTGAAAATATTCGGAGATCACGGTCTCTACAACAACCTCTTTTACATTAGCGGGATCTCGTTCGTCTTTACCAGCACCCTATACATCTCGGTCTATATGGCGACCTCTATATCTGCAAGATTGAGGCGCCGTGAGAAAAACCTGAAAGAAGCAAACGAGCTTTTGGCCGGGAAAGACCGCGCCAAGAGCAGATATGTCCTTCGCGTAACACACGATATAAAAGAGCACCTTGCCGCCATACAGGGCTGTATCGAACCGGTAACTGGCGGTTTCGTGGGCCCTCTGAACGCAAAACAGATGGACATGCTGCTGAGGGCCAATGAGCGCACAGGAAAACTCTTATTTTTTATCAGGGCGCTTTTGGAGTTAAGCAGTATAAAATTGAACGAGCATGCGAAGAGGCAGCCTTTTTCGGTTAGCGAAACAGTAAAGAACGCCGTTGCCTGCGTAAGACCGAGGGCGGAACATAAAGGCGTAATACTTACCAGCCGCGTAGATGCCTCCATTGGTAATATAAAGGGTGTGCAGACCTACATCGAGGAGACTATCTCAAATATCCTGGCTAATGCTATTAAATATACACACAAGAACGGCAGGGTTGACCTGGAAGTCAAGGATGAAGGACGAACAATATTGATCCAGATCAAGGATACGGGGATAGGTATTCCTGGCGATGCACTGCCCCGGATATTCGACGACTTCTACAGAGCGGATAACGCCAGAAAGGTCGAGATAGACGGTTCGGGCCTCGGACTGTCGATAGCAAAAGAGGTCGCTGAGCGGCATAACGGGAAGATATGGGCCGCTTCGGAAGAAGGAAGAGGGAGCTCATTTTTTATAAGATTGCCTAAATGATGCATAGATGCGAGGTAGGAAGTGTTAAATAAATATAAATGTTTTCGCGGCGGATACCTGTTCAAGAAGCCAGCCGGGACTTTTGCTGAAGGGATAGAAGACGCATCTCTCCCCGTGAGGGTAATTATCCCCCTGAAACTCAAATTCGGATCGACCGTTACGCTGCTGGTAAAAAAAGGGGATAAAGTTAAGGCTGGCCAGGTGATAGCGCGCGATGATGAGACCGTCTCCGCTCCTGCCATAGCGAGCGTAAGCGGTGTTATCGAGGATATACGGCAGATAGACTATTTTTATGGGAAGGTGGAAGCCGTTGTCATAAAATCGGATGGACTGAAGGGCTACATGGAGATAGAAGGAGCCACTCGCGATCACAAGAACCTCAGTTATGAGAAGATAAGCGAGCTTATTTATCTATCCGGAGCAGCAGCGCTAGGGAAATCCGGCATACCTACTACATTTAAGAGTTCTCCGGCCAGGCCGAAAGCTATAGACGATCTTATTGTTACCACATTTGGCACAGGGCCTTTTTCACTCGATGATAAGATAATCTTTA
>JBDRDE010000002.1:0-4004 GCA_043821065.1 Candidatus Omnitrophota bacterium | reverse complement strand
TGGCATGATAAGCGCTGGCTTATCTTTGAGAATATCGAGAAAATACCAGATAACTTACCGGAAAGGAGGGTTAATCCGGAGGAGTGCTACTATGCTGTCGCGTAAAAGTATTGACATCACCTTGCGTAGAAATGGGCTTGCAAATTGCGATCGTTTTGTGTATTATATCTGCATGAGAAAATATATAGCCTTCACATTAATATTGGTATCTGTGAGCTTGATACTGGCCGGATGCGGTGAGACGTTTCAAGGGATAGGTAAAGACGCCCGGAGAATAGGCAAGGGCACAAGCACGGTGATCTTCAGGCAGGATTAAGAGAACGGCGCGATCACTTCTCCCGACCGGCCTCTCTTGTCTCTATCAGTTCGTTCTGCTGCCAGACCTTCTCTTCCATAAGGGAGCCGTCTATGTCGTAGTACTTCGCCACACCATCCTTCATCCCGTCATCATACGACATCTCTTCCATCAGCTCGCCGTTCTCCCAGTAGGCCTTCTCAGTCCCGTTGAGCACCCCTTTGATATAAGGCTTCTCCTTCATTATCTGGCCACTTTTGTAATAGATCTTCTCGATACTGTCTTTTCTGTCGCGCTTATATATGGTCTTTGACCACAACTCGCCCGTCTCGTAGTATAGGTTTTCGATACCATGCTTTTCATGCCTCTTATTGTATGTCGTGGATAGTTTGACGTTGCCGTTTAGATAATACTGCTTCTCCACGCCCGCCTGGGCCATGCAAGGGGTGCCAGTGAATATCATCGATGCAGTCAGCGTGATAGCCGCCGCGGTTCTTATCGCATTGACCCGATCCGTAACATATCTCAAACGTGCCCCTCCTTTATTATCCTGGCGTAAATCCGAGCGCTGGGCCTGACTCGCCTCTCTTGCGTGGCGTAGTCGATCTCGACGAGCCCAAACCTCGGACCAAATCCATGCGCCCACTCGAAATTATCGAGAAGCGACCAGTGCAGATACCCAAAGACGGGCGCCCCGTCCTTTATGGCCCGGGATACCTCTTTCAAATGCTTAAGTATAAAATCGGATCTCTCTCTATCGTCATTTGTGCAGATGCCGTTCTCTGTAATAAGGATAGGGAGCTTATATTTCGAAAACTCTGTCAGGACATCATACATTCCCTGCGGGAATATCTCCCATTTAAGAAAATTCCGCCTTCCGAAATCCAGATGGTGGCCATAAGTACAGACACCCCCGAAAATCCTGGGAGGAATAAGCCCGGCATTGCGGATAAAATCCCTGGTGTAGTAATTTACGCCTAAAAAATCGAGTGATCTTTTCATTGGTAGGCGCGTTACAGGAAGACCCGGGGCAAGGCAGAAGCCGCTCATAAGCGAGTCTATAAAGAGCTTGTTGAAATACCAATAGCGCAGCTTCGCAGATAATATATCGAGCGGTGAGTCTTTCCTGCAAGGGGCGAAGAGGTGGATATGCTTCGCTATGCTGACCATGGGGGGCTTGCGCCCCTTCTGCTTGTATATTTTGTGTATTATGTCATAGGCGAGCGAGTGGGCCTTGAGCAGTGAGATAAAGACCTTTATGGCGTCCTTGAATGAATGGTGGCCCGGAGGCCAGGAGCCCTCCACGAAAGATGTATAGGCAAACCCTACCGGCTCGTTGATGGTGATCCAGTATTTAACATCTTCGCCTAAATACTCTGCCGCTCTTTTGGCAAAAACCGCAAATACATCGGCACTCTTATCGCTAAGCCACCCTCCCCTCTCTGAGAACCAGAGAGGCAGGGTAAAATGGTTCATGGTCACTACGGGCTCCATGCCGAGAGCGCGGGCATGCTTTATGATATCCCGGTAGTGAGCCATAGCGGCTTCATCGAAACGGCCCTCTTCGGGCTCTATGCGGCTCCATTCCAGAGAGAAGCGGTGGGCGCTGTGGCCTAGATCTTTTGCGAGTCCAATATCTTCTTTGTAAAGATCGTACCCGGAGCAGGCCTTGCCCGAGGCTTCCTTTACCCTACCCTCTTCTTCCCACTTCCACCAGTCATTATTCCTATTATTGCCCTCGATCTGGTGGCTTGAGGTCGCAGCGCCCCACAAGAAATTTTCAGGAAATTCTACATTGCCCATCTAATTAAGTATACCTGAGGCGGGAGAGCTTTTCAAGGTTGCTGCCGGGCCATGATCTCATCTAGGGCCTTGAGATTGCCGATAACACCCGTGTTGCCGGGATCGAGCTTGAGCACCTTATTCCAATACCTCCGGGCCTCTTTGTAGTCCCCTTTTTTGTAGTAGATGACGCCCAGATTGTTATAGACGGCCTTAAAGTCCGGGACGAGCTTCAGGGCCTCCTTATAGGCATCTTCGGCCGCGGATAGACGGCCCGCTTTATTGTAGGCATTGCCTAAGTTATTGTATATCTTAGGGTTATTAGGTTTTATCTCCAGGGCCTTCTTATATTGCACTATGGCGTTATCGAACTCCCCCTTCTTATCATAGGCCACCCCCATATTGTCATAAGCCTGGTCGAATCCGGGATTCAAGGCGACCGCCTGCTGGAATTCCAGGATAGCCATATCCGGCTTATCCTGATCGAGATATATAATACCGATCTCGTTATGGGCTCGGTAGCTTTTGGGAGAATGCTCCAGCGCCAGGTTGTAGAACAGAATGGGATCTCTCCATATTCTATTCTGCTGTATAGTTAGATATGACAATACCGACACGGCTGCGATAATACAAAAGACTGCCGAGGTCTTGAAGATTTTTTTACGGTCCGGGCCCAACCTCTCTATGAGGTCAGACGCCCCGCCTATGACGCACAATAACAACCCGATAGAAGAGAGATAGAGCCAATGATCCGCCATCGTCGCGTTTATCGGTACTACATTAGCCATCGGCAAAAGGGATAAGAAGAACCAGGATACACCGAAGAAGGCCATTTTGGAATATCGCCTGATATAGAATAGAGACGCGAATAACGCTGTTAAGATCGATAAAGAGACAAGCGTCGATGTCTGCAGCAGGCCGCTCGAATAAGGGATGCTCTTCTCTATGTGGATCCTGGCGGGAAAGAAGAATAGCCCGATAAGCCTTGTAAAGGATTCGGAGGCGGTCAAGAGTCTTATATATAATGAAGAGGTGACCTCCGACCCGGATGACGCGAAGCTCAGCACTGTGAACCTCAAGACCCCATAGACAGCAAGCGCTATAAAAAATGGCGGCGCATCTTTGACTACCGGCCTCTTCTTGTCTGCGACAAAGGGTATCGTAAGAATGAGCAAAAATGGCAAAATAATGGCGATCTCTTTTGAGAGAAGGGCCAGGATAAAGGATACGAGTGCGGCCGCCAGGTAGATCAGGTCCCGAGATGCCTTCTGCGAATATCTTACGAATAGATATAAAGACAAAAGCATAAAGAGGGCCGCCTGTGAATCGGCGCGGGATGAGATATAATCGACTACGGTGCTGTTCGCCGGATGGACCAGGAAGAGGAGTCCCGCGAAGAACGCGACCGTCCTTTTCTTAAAGACCGAGTTTATAAAAAGATAGGCGGAGAATCCGCATAAGAGGTGGAAGAGAACACTTGTGATGTGGTAGCCGAAAGGGTCGGCCTTCCAGAGATGGTAGTCTGCCATCAAAAAGAGGTTCTGCAAGGGCCTGTAGAAGTTGCTCAAACCTGCCGAGCTGTAGTATAGATGGTGTTTGAATATATCCGGGATGAATCTCGCGCTCTTTATGAAGTGGTTCTCCGCGATGAGGTACTGGTCGTCCCAGATAAACGGGCTCTTAAGGGAATTGGCGTAAACAAGAAATGTTATAAATGCGAAGAAGAGGAGGATGGAGATATCGATCCGCAAAGCGGCTCTCTTATCGTCTCCATCCTTCTTCGCCATACTATGTTTCCGTATAGAATTCTTTTTGATATCTTACGCCTTCTTCTTGCCTATCAGGAAATAGAGCACCATCCCTAATAGCGGCAGGACCAGTACAATGATCACCCAGAGGATCTTCTTGCCCTTGTCGAGCGAGCTCT
>JBDRDE010000001.1:0-4364 GCA_043821065.1 Candidatus Omnitrophota bacterium | reverse complement strand
CCAATGTGGGCTGCCCAAAAAGATGGCCCTGGAGCTCTTTGAACCATTTATAATAAAGAAGCTGAAAGAGCGGGGCTTCGTCCATACAATAAAGAGCGCAAAGAGAATGGTTGAGAAGACCAAGCTTGAAGTCTGGGATATACTCGATGAGGTTATCAAGGACCACCCTGTGATGCTAAACAGGGCGCCGACGCTTCACAGACTCGGCGTACAGGCGTTCCAGCCAATCCTTATAGAGGGAAAGGCCATAAGGATCCATCCTCTGGTCTGCGCGGCCTTCAACGCGGACTTTGACGGCGATCAGATGGCGGTACACGTTCCGCTATCAATGGAAGCGCAGATGGAGACAAGGCTCTTAATGCTCTCCTCAAATAATATCTTTTCACCAAGTGACGGGAGGCCGATAGCGGTGCCGTCTCAAGACATAGTGCTCGGCTGCTACTATTTGACAAAAGAAAGAAAGGGCGAAAAGGGAGAAGGCAAGCTCTTTAGCTCAAAAGAAGAGGTCGTGCTCGCCCACCAGGACAAAGAGATTGGCCTTCACGCGAAGATCAAGGTTTTGGTTGACGGTGTGCTCATAGACACCACCGTAGGCAGGACAATATTCAACCTGCAGCTACCTGAAGGCACGCCTTTCGTGAACCAACCATTGAGCAAATCGAGGATCAGCGATATTATAATAGACTGCCACAAGAGGTTCGGCCATACAAAGGTCGTAGAACTTTTAGACGATCTCAAGGCTATCGGATTCGAAGAGGCGACACTAGCCGGGATATCCATGTCTATAGACGATCTTATCATACCGCCTGAAAAAGAGAGCTGTCTCGTTGCGGCGAAGAAAGAGGTAGCGAAGATAGAGGACCAATACAAGAAGGGCGTTATAACAGCAGGCGAGAGATACAACAAGATCATTGATATATGGACGCATACCACGGAAGAGGTCTCAGACCTTATCTTCAAGAAGCTCGATCCTTTTAACTCGGTCTTTATGATGGCCGACTCGGGAGCGAGAGGCTCAAGGCAGCAGATAAGACAGCTCGCCGGCATGAGAGGCCTTATGGCAAAACCTTCCGGAGAGATCATAGAGAACCCGATCACCGCAAACTTCAGAGAAGGTCTCACAGTATTGGAGTACTTTATCTCTACACACGGCGCCAGAAAAGGATTGGCCGACACGGCGTTAAAGACCGCCGATTCCGGTTATCTCACCAGGAGGCTCGTAGATGTAGCTCAGGATGTGATAGTCACGCAAGATGACTGCGGCACATTGAACGGCATACTTATAGCAGGGATAATTGAAGGCGACGAAGTCGTAGTGAGTCTAACAGAGAGGATCTTCGGCAGAGTGGCCCTTGACAACATAGTAGATGTAATATCAGACACCACTATTGTCGAGTCCGGCGAAGAGATAACTGAAGAGAAGGCCGAAAAGATCGAGTCTAGCGGCATAGAGAAGATAAGAATAAGAAGCGTTCTTACGTGCGAAGCGCCTCACGGCGTCTGCCGTAAATGCTATGGCCGCAACCTTGCCTCAGGCAAGATCGTCGAAGTAGGCGAGGCCATAGGCATAATAGCCGCGCAGTCCATAGGCGAACCTGGCACGCAGCTGACTATGAGAACGTTCCACATAGGCGGCACGGCTAGCAAGGTCATAGAACAGTCATATCTGCAGTCTAAGGAAAAGGGGTTGATAAAATTCCACAACCTAAAGACTGTAAAAAAGAAAGAGACAAAGGGCGTAATCGTCCTTAACAGGAATGGCCAGGTCAGCATTAACGACGATGTCGGCCGCGAACTCGAAAAGTACCCTGTGCCGCAAGGGTCCAACATCTTACTTAACGAAGATGAGAACATTGAAAAGGGTAAGATCTTCGTCAGATGGGACCCATACACCTCTCCCATACTTACCGAGGTCTCAGGGTTTGTAAAATACGAGGACATAAAAGAGGATGTGACCATACACAGCGAAGTCGACCCATCGACCAAGCTTGCCAGAAAGGTAGTCCTGGAGCTGAAGGGCGATTATCACCCGCACATTTTAATAACGAGCAGCAGAAAAGAGGTGCTGGCGATATATCCAATACCGTCAGGGGCCCATATTTTAGTGGAAGACAAACAAGAAGTAGAAGCCGGAGATGTGCTTGTAAAAATGCCTCGAGTCTTGACGAAGACAAAAGATATAACCGGTGGTCTCCCCAGGGTCGCTGAGCTCTTTGAGGCAAGACGCCCGAAAAACCCAGCCATAATAAGCGAGATCGATGGCGTAGTGGAATTCGGAGAACCCAAAAAAAGACAGAGGCGCGTCATAGTGAAGAGCTCGACCGGCATGAAGAAAGAGTATATCATCCCGCATGGAAAACATCTCAACGTGTATAAGGGCGACATAGTGACATCCGGCCAGCAGCTCATAGACGGGCCCATAGTCCCTCAGGACATATTGAGGGTAAGCGGTGACAAGATGCTTCAGGAATACCTTGTCAACGAGGTCCAGGAGGTCTACAGGCTGCAGGGTGTCAAGATCAACGACAAGCACATAGAAGTTATAGTTAGACAGATGTTGAAGAAGGTCAAGATAGAGGATCCCGGGAACACGAGCTTCCTTATTGACCAGCAGGTCGATAAGTTCAGGTTCCAGGAAGAGAATATGAGGGTCATAAAGAAGAACGGAAAACCAGCCAGCGCGACACCAATCCTGCTGGGCATCACCAAATCTTCTCTTACAACCGAGAGCTTCATCTCCGCGGCAAGCTTCCAGGAGACTACACGCGTCCTCTCAGAAGCGGCCGCAAGCGGCAAGAGAGACAAGCTTTACGGCCTGAAGGAGAATGTCATAATGGGGCATCTCATACCGGCAGGGACCGGTTTCTCCGCGCACCGCGAAATCGTTTTAGACAGAGAGATCGTACCGCCTCCGGAACAGCCGAAAGTGACATCGGAGTCAAGTGCCAAGCAGAAGGCAAGAGAAAAACTGGAAGGTAAAAGCAAGAAAACAGAAAACTACGAGGAAGAATAAGAGTAAACCATGCCTACAATAAGCCAGCTCGTACGATTAGGTAGAGAGAGTTTTAAAAAGAAGACAAAGTCACCGGCGCTAGCGGGGTCTCCCCAAAAGCGAGGCGTCTGCCTCCAAGTGAAGACGCAGACACCGAAGAAACCGAATTCAGCGCTCAGAAAAGTCGCCAGGATAAGGCTCAGCAACGGTATGGAGGTTACCGCCTACATACCTGGCGAAGGCCATAACCTGCAAGAGCACTCTATAGCTGCGATCAGGGGCGGAAGGGTGAAAGACCTGCCTGGTGTAAGGTATCACATAATTCGAGGCGTACTCGATACATCCGGTGTTACAGAGAGAAGAAGATCGAGATCAAAGTACGGCGCAAAACGACCTAAGTAGAGAGGTAAGCGCGTATGCGCGCACCAAATACAGAGTGGTGCATTAATCGAGGTAAGCGCGTATGCGCGCACCAAATACAGAGTGGTGCATTACATGGAGGCCTATAAATGAGGAGAAGAAGAGCGGAGAAAAGAATTGTACTTCCAGACCCTAAATATAACAGCCTTCTGGTCTCGAAGTTCATAAATACCATTATGCAGAAGGGAAAGAAGACTAAGGCAGAGAAGATAGTATACGGCGCCTTCGAGATCTTATCCGAGAAACTGAAGCAAGAGCCTTTAGAGATATTAGACAAGGCCCTAGATAATGCAAGGCCGCTGCTGGAGCTTAAACCTAGGAGGATAGGCGGAGCGACTTACCAGGTGCCTATTGAGGTAAACAAGTCGCGCGGTACTGAGATAGTGCTTAGATGGATGAGAGACTACGCCAGAAACAGAAAAGGCAAGCCGATGCGCGAGAAGCTGGCAATAGAGCTTTTGGACGCATATAAGAACGAGGGCTCCGCGATAAAGAAGCGCGAGGACACGCATAAGATGGCTGAAGCAAACAAGGCCTTCGCCCATCTCAAGTGGTAATAAAATGATCTCTGCGAAGCCAAGCTTACCTGCCTGCCGGCAGGCAGGCGTTTCCATAGCTCGGCTGAGCAGAATAAGCGACAGAGAAAGCGATGATAACAGCGATCTTGGAAGAAAAAACGGTTGAAGTGATGAAGAAAAACCTTCTGGTTAATACCAGAAACATAGGCATAGTCGCGCATATAGACGCGGGCAAGACTACGCTGACCGAGAGGATACTCTTCGACACTGGCCGGATCTACAAGATAGGCGAGGTCGACGAGGGGACAGCAACCATGGACTGGATGCCTCAAGAGCAAGAGAGGGGCATCACGATCACATCCGCGTGCACGACTACATCCTGGAAAAATACAAATATAAACATCATAGATACCCCAGGCCACGTTGACTTTACG